>JAKDLC010000203.1 GCA_030453055.1 Nitrosospira sp. | reverse complement strand
CATCGCGATGGTATAGGGTTCTTCACCGGTTGACGCGGCGCTGCACCAGATCACAATCGGCTCGTGGCTTGCGCGCCGTCGTCGCATCAGATGCTCGGCGAGTATCGGGAAATGATGCGCCTCGCGGTAGAAGGACGTAAGGTTGGTGGTCAGCGCGTTGGTGAAAGCCTGCCACTCGTGCGTATCGCCCGCTTCCAGCTGTTGCAGGTAATCGTCAAACCTCGTCATGCCCTTCTCGCGCAGGCGCCGCGCAAGGCGGCTGTAGACCATGTCCTGCTTGCGCGCAGACAGCGAGATGCCGGCGTGCGCGTAGATCAGCTTTCTGATGCGCTCGAAATCGCCATCGGTAAAGTCGTATTCGCGCGTATTGCGATCTGCTACATCCACTGCGTCTAAATTGGCCATATCCGTTGCCTGGTGTTAAACCCCGTTTGGAAGTGTGGCCGCATGGGGCTATTAGTGGGTGAACACGAACAGCGTGTTTGCCACAGCCCCGTGCGCGAGGTGCATCAAAACTCGGTCCACTCATCGTCGGTGCCGGTTTTGGTGTTGCGCGCCCCTGACGCCTTGGCGGATGCGGGCTGGGCACCGGCTTTCGCGGGTATTCTGGCTTTCGCCAGCCGTTCGACGTTATCGGCACGGTTGGGGCCGCGCCGCTCCATCGCGGCCGGCAATCGCGCCTGCTCCAGCCGGAAGGTCCCGACCGCACCGCTCAGGGACTGTGCCTGCTCCTGCATCGATTCGGCAGCCGCCGCCGCTTCCTCGACCAGCGCCGCGTTCTGCTGCGTGACCTGGTCCATCTGCGAGATCGCCTGGTTCACCTGCTCGATGCCCGCGCTCTGCTCATGGCTCGCCGCCGTGATCTCCGCCATGATGTCGGTCACGCGCTTGATCGAGCCGACGATTTCTTCCATGGTCTTGCCCGCCTGATCGACGAGCTTGGTGCCGGAATCGACTTTCTCCACTGAATTGTCGATCAATGTCTTGATCTCCTTGGCCGCTTCCGCGCTTCTTTGCGCGAGATTCCTCACTTCCGACGCCACCACCGCAAAGCCGCGCCCCTGCTCCCCGGCGCGCGCCGCCTCGACGGCCGCGTTCAGCGCCAGAATATTGGTCTGGAACGCAATGCCGTCGATGACGCTGATGATGTCGACGATCTTCTTCGAGGCCTCGTTGATCGCGCCCATGGTGCCTACCACCTGCGCCACCACCTGGCCGCCCTTGACCGCCACCTCGGAGGCCGACGCCGCGAGCTGGTTGGCTTGCTTTGCGTTCTCCGCGTTTTGCTGCACCGTGCCGGTCAGCTCTCCCATGGAGCTGGCCGTCTCCTGCAGGCTGGACGCCTGTTGTTCGGTGCGCTGCGACAGGTCGGTGTTGCCCTGGGCGATTTCCTTCGATGCGGTGGCGATCGACTCGGTCGCTTCGCTGATCTGGGCGACGATCTGGTTGAGTTGCGCAACCGTCATATTCGCATCGTCTTTCAGCTTGCCAAACATGCCCTTATAGTCGTTGATGATTTTTTCCGTCAGGTCTCCTTTCGCCAATGCGCCCAGCACCCGCACGACCTCGCTGAGACTGGTTTCGTTGACCTGCATCAACTGGTTCAATCCCTCAACCATTTGCTTGAACTCATACTGATACTTGGTTGCATCGCTGCGCCGGCTGAAGTCGCCGGCGACCGCCCCCTCCACCTGGATTTTGATTTCATTGCTGATCGCCTGCAGGCTGGCCTTGAGCCCGTCCATGGCCGCCGTGATCTTGGCTTTCTCCCCCGGAAGGCGTTCCATGTCCACAGACAAATCGCCCTGGCCATAGCGTGCAATTACATCCACCACCTGCATCTTGACGGCGATATGCGACGCCACGAGATCGTTGGCCGCTTTCGCCACGTCCGCATAACTGCCTGAAAACTTGTCAACCGGAATACGGTGACTGATCAATCCCGCGTCATGCTGCTTTTGCATTTTTTGTTGTTCGGCAAGAAACCCTTTCAGCGTTGTCACCGTTTTTTGCATCGAACGGGACAATTCCGACAACTCGTTTCTGCTCGTGGTGTCGATTTTGGTGTCCAGGTGGCCCACCGCCACTTCTTCCATTGTTTTGACGGCGTCGCCGATCGAGCGCATGACGCTTCTGATCAGCAGCGTGCTCAAGACGATGATCAGCAGAACGCCCAGTGCGATCACGGCCATCATGACCGTGGACATGGTGGCGGTGTCGCTTTGCGCCTGTGCATATTCTGCCGCGGCAACCCGTGCCTGCAACTCGATCAGGTTGAAGAGGGCTTCGTGCGCCGCATCAAACTTTGGCGTGGCCTCTTTCATCATCAATTCCTTTGCAGCCGCGTAATCTCCCTGGACCGCCATGCTGTGGACCTTGTCGCGCAATACTTGATACGGCTTCCATAACGCCTCATAGCGATCGATCAATGTCTTCTCTTCAGGCGTCAGCGTCGTCGTCAGGTATTTTTTCATGGCCGCGCTGATTTCCGAATCCCGCTCCGCGGTCATGGCAGTACGCTTTTTCGCTTCCTCGTGATCCTGGTAACTGGCGGCTATCACCGCGTTGAGGCGCGAACGCTGGATACGGTCCAGAACCGTCGCGAGGTCCGACAGTGGCACGGCGCGATCGAGATAGACGCTTTGCAGTTTGCCGTTCGATTGCTTGACTCCATAGAAACCGTAGCTGCCGATTGCGATGAGCAGCAACGACGCCACGCTGGCGATGATGATCAGCTGCGATTTGATGGTCATATTTTTGAACATGGGATGCTCCCGGAAAAATTTGAATGAGATTTGTTGATATGAGATCGGTTAATGAATGTCAGGGCCGATCAGGCCGATTTCAGCGCTGCCCATGAGCTTTTCGATATCCATCAGGATAAGCATGCGTTCATCGACCGTTCCCAGGCCGATGATGTATTCGGTATCGAGATCGGCGGCAAAGTCCGGCGCGGGCCTGATCTGTTCGGCGGCGAGCGTAAGCACGTCGGACACGCCGTCGACTACGATGCCCATCACGCGTCCCGATACGTTCAGGATGATCACCACCGTAAACTGGTTGTATTCGACCGTGCCGAGATTGAACTTGATGCGCATGTCGATGATCGGCACGATGATACCCCGCAGGTTGACGACACCCTTGATGAACTCGGGCACGTTGGCGATGTGGGTGATGGCGTCGTAGCCGCGGATTTCCTGCACCTTCAGTATCTCGATGCCGTATTCCTCCTTGCCAAGCCGGAAGGTGAGAAACTCATTGGCGATCTGGACGGCGTTTGCGTCGGCCGGATCGACGGGAATTGCATTTAGCGGTTGTGACATTTCTTGTGCTCCAGTCGTTGGTAATGGTCCTGTGGTTGAATTGGTTGAATTGGTTGAATTGGCGGCAGTCCCGGCATCAGCTCACCGCGGCGCCCGCAGTGGTGCCGACCAGCCCCGCCACGTCGAGTATCAGCGCCACCCGTCCGTCGCCCATGATCGTGGCCCCCGAGACGCTCTGCACCCTGCGGAAATTGCGCTCGAGGCTTTTGATGACGACTTGATGCTGGCCCACCAGCGCATCGACGAACATCGCCGCCTTGCGCCCTTCGCTCTCGAGAATCACGACCATGCCCTCGTGCACCTCGGACGCATCGCGCCGCAGGTTGAATACTTCGTGCAGCGCGATCAACGGCAGGTATTCGCCACGCACCCGGACCACCTTCCCTTTGCCGCTGACGGCCTTGACGTCGGCGGCCGTTGGCCGCAACGATTCGATGATGTAAGTCAGGGGGATGATGAATACCTCCTTGCCCACCGCCACCGACATGCCGTCGAGAATGGCGAGCGTCAGCGGCAGGCGGATGGCGATGCAGGTTCCGGCGCCCAGCTTTGAATTGATCTCCACCGTGCCGCCCATCTCACGGATATTGCGGCGCACGACATCCATGCCGACTCCGCGTCCGGAGACATCGGTGATTTTTTCCGCCGTCGAGAAGCCGGCCTCGAAGATCAGTTGGTAAACTTCCTGATCGCTCATCGAGTCGGACACGTTCGCGCCACGCTCGCGCGCCCTGGAAAGCAGGCGTTCGCGGTTGAGCCCGGCGCCATCGTCGCTGACCTCGATCATGACATTGCCGCCGCGGTGAAATGCGCGCAGCGTGATCGTTCCCTTTGCCGGTTTACCGGCGGCTTCGCGTACCGCAGGCAGCTCGACGCCATGGTCGAGACTATTGCGCACGAGGTGCGTGAGCGGATCCACGATGTGTTCGATCAATCCCTTGTCGAGCTCGGTGCCCTCGCCCTCGGTTTTCAATTCCACCTGTTTGTGGAGCTTGTCGGCAAGATCCCGCACCACGCGCGGAAAGCGCCCGAACACAAACGACATCGGCAGCATCCGGATCGACATCGCCGATTCCTGCAAATCACGGGTATTGCGCTCGAGCTGGGACAGCGCCTGGTGGAGCGTCGGATCGGTGCGGGACGCCGCCTGCGCGACTATCGCCTGGGTAATGACGAGTTCTCCGACCAGGTTGATGAGTTGGTCCACTTTCTGCACGCTGACGCGGATGGAAGAGGCGTCGGTGGCGCTCTGGGTGGTTTCGGCCTTGCCGGGGGCATGCCGGACTGCGTCTGTCCGGGAGGCGCCGGTGGCGCTCCGGGTGGTCTCGGCCCTGGCCGCGCCCTTCGATTCGTCAGTCTTTGTGTCGTTCGGTCCCTTCGCGGCGGCGCCGGACAGGTTTGCCGGAAGCGTCGCGGGATCGACGAAAAGACCGAAATCCTTTTTCTCCTCTGCCGGGGACGGTGAAGTCGATGCCGGCGGGACGGCTT
>JAKDLC010000202.1 GCA_030453055.1 Nitrosospira sp. | reverse complement strand
TGTGGCAAGACGGGTAACCTATCCATTCGCGTCACTATAGGCGGATAAAAATGAACGAATTTTCAGCGCTGCACCTTATTCGGCGAACCCGGTATTTTGGCAACGTGCACCGCGAATTGCGCCACATTAAATGTAACCGAAAAGTATTCTGAGAAATAACGTTGCGCCATATTGGAGGTTACCGAAAAGGCGACCCTGAGAGCGGCTGATAACCACTCTCCTCAATATCAACTCGTTTGCTTTAAAGAAAACCAGTCAGGCAAAACTTAAAATCATCTTCAATGGATTAAAATGAAGTGTCCCATCCTTATGGCGTATGCGTTAAGGTTTTAAAACCATTTCGGTAACCTTTTTCAATGGCGCAACGCGCACCGTGGCTCCTCGTTGCCAGCTTCGCGTGTGACAGGAAAACAAATCTTAATGTACAGCCATTCTGGAGACAGTAAGTTCTGACAAGGTGTACTTTAGTCCAATAGCCAAATCGTCCAAAGTCAGTAATATGCAATCGGGAGAAACCATTTTTTGGCGATAGTGCCCGGCACGGCGGCGTGCCCCGCTCTGCGCTATTTTTTTAAGCCTGCCCGGTGCAACCACAAACATATGAGGACATTGGATCATGCGTAAAACTACCGAGTTAACGTTTTCACATATTTTCAACTTCTTGGCGGATTGTAAGGATCTGATAATGACTTTTTTTTGGCAAGAACGCCGTTTATCGGTAGCAGCCACAAAGCAGAAACGAAACACATTAGCATAACTCGGAATTGCCGCGATTTTATAGCCGGTTGTCACGTCGCAGTCTTCGATTGACCTGCCGATGATAAAGACGGCTCAGCAAGGGCCGAATCACCGGTAGGCCAATAAACCAGGCCAGTGGCTTCAAAATTAAGACCTTGCTCATCAGGACAATATAGGCGTCCAACTCTGAACGAATTTTCTGGCTTTCATCTTTGATGTGTAACTCTGTCAATGCCTTGTGAGGATCAATGCCGCACGCAAGCAACTCGTCGTCTTTACCCGTAATGTCAACCCAGAGCACACCATCTCCATTTTTACCTGCAAGTCTTTCATAATTTTGCCGGTCCTTAATACAACTCGGACAAGCGCCATCGTAATACACAATAATTCTTCCTCGTGCCAAACCCATTTCTGTAGCCTCCCAGAACAAGTATAGTTAGTCAGCGCAAGAGTGAGGTAAGATTGAACCTAAATCCGGTAGTTGGACGGGGTGAAGTGTGCGGTTTTTGGGGTGCAGGGCAAGGCGCAACGACGCGGAATGGTCGTTCCATTCCAAGGAGTTGCAACGCAGCCATGTGCCGCAAAAACCGTGCAATTCACCCCGTAGCGGGGCTCACCCGGAAGGTGAGCGTCAAATAATACGAAATGTTGTTATTTATCATAATGTTGGTCTATTAAATGAGCGGTCAACTACCGGATTTAGCGAAATAATCGGCCTGACGGCCGCAAGGCGCTGGAAAGAAACACTAATTTATTTAAAGCAATACCAATCACATATACCATTTGCGATATCACATTAAATCAATGGGTTAATGTGTGTTTCTTGAGAGGTTAAACTCACAAAGGATTAATTTGGTAATGCAGATTTGATAATGCGCACGAAAATCATTGTGGCGCTGGTTTTCAGCGTGGGTTGCGTTGTTTCGTCCGATGGATACGCGGACGAGCGGATCGTACCGGCGTGGCTGCATGAGGTAAAGCTCGGCGTGCTTTACCACGACAGCGGCGATTTGTGGAGTCGCCTTCGTCGCGAGAGCGGCGTCGATCTCAATCTGGAAGCTATTTTCTCGCCCCAATTCGGGATTCTCGGCGGCACCATCCGTCCCGCCTTTGGCGGCTCGTTCAATACCGCCGGTGATACGTCCAGGCTGTATACGGGCCTTCGTTGGCAATACGAGCACGCAAGCGGTATGTTTTTCAGCATTGGCCTGGGTGGGGCGATCCATAACGGCAAACTCGATCTTCAGAGCAACGACCGCAAGGCCCTCGGGTCACGGGTACTGTTCCACATTCCGATCGAAGCCGGATATCGCTTCAACGTCAAGCATGCGTTATCGATATATTTCGACCATATGTCTAACGGCTACCTCGCCCATGCCAACGAAGGCATGGACACCTTGGGCGCGCGTTACGGCTACCGCTTTTAACCCGCGTCAATTTATGAAACACCCGGGTTAAGTATACTGCCTTGACCACGACAGGAACCTTGTTCAACCGCACACGTCATCCCGCCCAACTACCGGATTCAGGTTAAATCCGACAGCCTGCCGGGATTCCCGTTCAAATTGGTTCTTGTCGTGATCCATCCGTGAAAAAGACCCGATAGCAATCAAGCTGCGGGCCGCATTATTGTTGCGTCTCAACCTACTACCAGCACTCCTAACCCGGCGACAAGCACAAGAATATACGCACACCAGAATCCTAAGAAGTCGTTCATGGCACACCTCCTTGCAGGTCAGTTACATACTGCTATTTTTATCCTTTTCTGTTTATTAGTTCTGTGCGAAAAACCACATAGAAAACGGATCCGTAATTTGGGAATTTGCTTCCTGGGCGCGCGATGAAACCCTAAACCAAACTCTGGCGCAGTATCCGATCCTGCTTAAGCAGGCTTGCGGCGACGCGACATAAACCCTATCAGACCCAAACCGGCCAACAGCATGGCATAGGTTTCGGGTTCGGGTATGGGGGCGACATAACCGACCAGATCGACCGTTGAAAGCTTATAGGCGTGCAGCACACCGGGGATGAGCGCATAACCGGTGGTGTCGGTGACAGACGTTGTGGTAATGGCACCGTTGCTGTCAATGCTAAAGCAGTTGTTCATGGTTTCAAGATCGCAGGACATGCGTGCGCCCGTTGCGGGATTGAAAAGAATATCGAACTGGGTGCCGCTGCCATTTTGCGAGACCGAGTAGTCATTGTCCGTTCCGGCCAGCATGAGATACGAACCATCGTCGAGTTTCGGGCCGATGGCAAGGCCTTCCCATTTTTCCGGCACTTTGCCGCCGAGTCCGATGAGCGTGTCGGCGGCAAGGTCGATAAAGGGTGTAGGGTTCTTGCTGACAGCCGTGAACGCGCCCGAATCCAGGTCAATTGCCGTCACGTCGGTAGCACCGGCGATATCAATCGTGAACACCTTTTTGTTTGCTGCCGCGAGGTCTGAATCGACGCCCACACCCCGGTTATTGCGCTCGATCACCATGAACTCATGATCGTTGATTGCCACCAGCGCCGACGTGCCGCGACCCTGGCTGGAGCCTTCCATCTGGTAGGCATACTGGGCCACGGCGGCGCCACTGGTGTTGTCGAACTTGACGATGCGATCGTAGACGCCGCTGCTACCGCCCTCGTCCAACATAGCGCTTTGCAGCATGGCATACGTATACTGGCCATCCGAGCTAGTGGCGAGACCTTCGAAGCCTCGGTTGCTACGTTTGCCTTCTACATTGCCGGTATTGCCGGCGTAATTTGGTACATCGCCGGCGTCGCGCGGCACGATGTTGGCAGAGGTGGTGAAAGAACGGACAAACTGGCCGGTGCGGTCAAATTCATACAGGGACGGACCGTATTCGTCGGATACAAGGAAACGCCCGTTAAGCGGGTTGACCACGAACCCCTCGGGATCGAAGGCATTGCCCAGCACGCTGCTCGGATCCGGTGCCAGCCCGTTGAAGGCATTGGTGCCATTCATGAATTTGATAGTCTGCGCCACCTGGAAATTGGAAATGGCGCCGGTGTTCATGTCCACATTCAGAGTAAAATTCTGTACGCGAGTGTCGTAATTCAGTGTGCCGCCACCAGGACCGCGATCAGACAATCCCCACCACTCATTGCGGTTGGTATCGTAGTAAATATCGGAGAAGAACCCAAGACGGCCGTTGTTGACGCTGGAGCCGAACTGGTCGCCCATCGCGCCCGAAATGGCAAGGCCGTTAACGAAGGTGGGCGCAGCGGTGGCTTGCGTGGTGCTGGCCATGACCATGATTGCCCCGGAAATCAGAAAAGTCGCTGTATTTGTCTTGCACATCTTTTATCCCCTTAAATAATTTGAAAACATGCATTCCACAGATGTGATGCGATGTATTAGCAATCTTGCTGTCTGCGTGCAAACGAGCTGTTCTAATAGTTCATGGTGTTTCCGGTCCCAGTTCATGAGGGGTGCAGCCTTGCGTCACGAGGAGAATATAAGGGGTAAAGATGACGGAAAACCCTCGGCGAGAATCTCTAAATGTAGGCTATTAGGTCTATCTCGGATTTTTCATCAAACGTGGAATGGTTTCTGATAAGGTTATGAGGGAGCTGCGGCAATGCCAGCAGGACCGCTAACCCGATCCAGTTTAGACGTCTTGGACGCCGCGGTTATCCAAGCGAATTTCAACGCGGTGACATCAAGAATTCGCTCACGCTGCATGAACCCTATGGAAAACGGATCATGATTGGGTACGACAACAGCCATGCCATAAAGCCGCCGAAGAAATTCAAGTATGCGGGACAGCGGCTAGCGTATGACCATAAGCATCGTCACATTGCGGATAAGGGAGTCCCTTATGAATTCAAGGATGCCTATCAGCTGCTTGCTGATTTCTTTGAAGAAGTGGATCGTGTATTGAAGGAAACGAAGATATGAAAAGAATCGTGATCGGCATCATGCCGCAAGAGAAAATCCGTGAACGCATGCTGGCGATAGCGAAAGGCGCGTACAAGCCCAAACCTGGAGAACCGAAGGTATGGTTTACCTCGATGAAATCCCTTGCTGAGGTCCTGAGTGACGATAACCGTGCCTTGCTCACAATCA
>JAKDLC010000201.1 GCA_030453055.1 Nitrosospira sp. | reverse complement strand
CGGGCGTGGATTTAAACCAACGTGCGCTACGACATTAACCAGAGCTTGATGTGTAGCGCCCGGCCAAATGGCCGGGCGAGGATTGAAACACCTTGTACCCCGCCACGGTGCCGTGAGTGAGGGGTAGCGCCCGGCCAAATGGCCGGGCGAGGATTCCAGCGATTGTGCGCTGCTGAGTATTGCGATCAGGTTAAGCGAGCGCTAATGCCGCCGCTTTCTCCCTGCGCCTGACGCATAGCGTAACCAGAATCATTCCCGCCAGCATCATTGCGTACCCTTCCGGCTCGGGTATGGCGGCGATCATTCCCACTTGACCGTTGAGGCTCACCAGATACAGATTACCAAAACCATCCTCGCCGAACGAAGAAATGCTTCCGGAAATGCCGGTTGGAGACAACAGTTCGGCGGTTCGGTCGGTGACGTCGTCGTCGGTAATAGGGGAGCCGGTGTAGCGGAAAGACATCACCTTGTCGTTAACGAAATCGGCGAAGAAGTAGGTGCCTTCCAGTCCGTCGATCAGCGATCCACGGTACACATAGCCACCGATGATCGAGCCGCCATCGTCGGTATGGCTGTATTCGAAGATCGGCGGCGTATGGTTTGCAAGCGGCGCCTCAGCGGGAAAATTCACCCGGGTCCCCTCGTACACGCGCCAGCCATAGTTGGCGCCCGCGGCGCCGATGTCGATTTCTTCACGATGGTCTTGCCCGACATCGGCGATATATAAGGTGCCGGTTTCGCGGTCGAAACTGTCGCGGTACGGGTTGCGCAATCCATAAGCATAGATTTCTGGGTTGCCACCCGCCATATTGCCCGCGGGAATCGCGTAGCCATATTGCGCGCTGTCGGTGGGGAAACGGTCGGCCGATACGTCGAGGCGCAGCATTTTGCCAAGATTTTCGGTCAGGTCTTGTGCGCGATTACCCGGATCGTCCCGAAACCCGCCGTCGCCGGTACCGATGTAAAGATTGTCGGCCTCGCCGGGGCGAAAACCGATCCAGCCCGCCTTGTGGTTACTGAACTCGGGTTGATCGATGGTGATCACGGTCTGTGCGCTGGCGGCATCTGCCATGTTGGGCTGTGCCTCGCTGACCTGATAGGTGGCGACCACGGTATCGAGTGTGGCGCTGTCAATGTAATTGACATAAAAACGCCGATTGTCCGAGAAGTCTGGATCGAACGTCATGCCAAGCAGACCCCGCTCGTTTTCGGTATTGACTGAGCCGGACAAATCGAGAAACGGAGTAGGTAGCACCGATCCGTTCTCGAGGATCTTGATCAAACCGCCCTTCTCCACAATGAACAGCCGCGAGTCTCCTTCGGGCGCGGTGGCGAACAAGGGCTGGTCAAGGCCGGTAGCGACAATTCGGGTTTGCAACTGTGCGAAAGCGGGCGGCGCAAGCGCGATACCGGCAAATGCCGCAGCCAACACAGCTAACAAGGCGGAAGATATTTTACGCATGATAGCTCCTTGAGATCGGGTCGTAAGGGGCGGTGTCCGAGTAAATCGTATAATGAACTTTATTTGCTGTATATAGGCCGATCGTCCTATATGGAAGAACGGAAAAGGGGTCGGATACATAATAAAAATGATGTATTGATTCGTTTTATGCTAATCTCTGCAGATACGGAGCAAAACGCCAAGGAGGTGACATGCGGACCACTCTCAATATTGATGACCGAATTCTAGCAATTGCGAAGTATCGTGCCATAGAGCAAAAGGTGACATTGACTTGTGTTGTTGAGAACGCCTTGCGTGATACTTTTCTCAAACCGGAAGAAAAAAGCGCAAAAATTCATTTGCTAACGGTAAAAGGGCCCGGGGTTAAACCGGGAATTGATTTGGATCATACTTCGTCCGTACTGGATATTATGGACGAGCTTTAATGATTTTGATCGATGTGAATGTCTTGGTGTACGCGCACCGGGAAGATGCGAGAGAGCATTTGGCTTATCGCGAGTGGGTTGAATCGGTTATTAATGGCAATACGAAATATGGATTTTCTGCACTGGTTTTAAGTGGCTTTGTCAGGGTTGTTACGCATCCAAAGATATTTGAAACGCCCTCTTCGTTAGAACAGGCGCTTACTTTTGCGAATCAGATTAGATCTTCAGATCAAGCGGTTTGTATTGCGCCAGGCTCTAAACACTGGACATTTTTTTTGCATTGTGCGGAAGGTATAAATGCAACAGGCAATGATGTGTCCGATGCTTATCATGCCGCTCTGGCGATGGAATGGGATTGCCAATGGGTCACGACTGACAAGGGTTTTCATCGATTTAAAGGACTTAGAGTCAAGCATCCACTAAAATAGCATGGATCATTTTCAGTATGCCTAGAAAAATGCGCTTTTATTTGCCGGGCATGCCTGCCCATGTCATGCAGCGAGGACATAATAGAGGACCGGTATTTTTTTCAGAGCAGGATTATTTCGAGTATTTGCGTTGTTTAAAACATGCGGCTGATACGTATGGTTGTAAAGTTCACGCATACGTTTTGATGACGAACCATGTGCACTTGTTGGTGACTCCAGAGAGTAAAGAATCTGTTGGTCAGTTGTTTCAAGGATTAGGGCGACATTACGTACGCTATGTTAATGAAACCTACCAACGCCATGGTGGTTTGTGGGAAGGGCGGCATAAGGGGAATATTATCCAGTCCCAGAGGTATTTATTATCTTGTATGCGTTATATTGAGATGAACCCCGTTAGAGCAGGCATGGTTGATCATCCGGCAAAGTATCGCTGGTCCAGTTATGCAGCGAATGCTTTTGGAATGAGTAATGCAATTTTAAATCAGCACGAAGAATACATTGGCTTAGGGGCCTCAACAAATCTTCGACGAAAAGGTTATCAAGAATTGTTTGATTGCGATTCAGATTGTGGTGCTCTTGAGTTATTAAGGCAAAGCTTGCAATCCGGGACCCCGCTGGGCAATGATCAATTTAAAGCCCGGATAGAAACTGTCGTCGGGCAAAAGGTTGGCTCGATTGGCCCCGGTCGACCAAAAAGAAACCTACAGGGAACACGATAGATTAATTTACTCTGTTACCGTATGTTCTTTACGCTACTTTCTCTCTCCGTCTGACGCATAGTGCAACCAGCAACATTCCAGCCAGCATCATCGCGTAGGTCTCCGTACAAAGAACTTTACTTTCTGTACACAGGCCGATCGTCCTATACGAAAGCGATGCGCGGCGTGATGAGCAAGCATATCGCCGGTCTCCTCACGTATGAAGGCGGTTTATGCCGGGGGCCTCGCGCGAGCGCGCAAATTCAATGTCTGCTCGGGCGGCCCAGGTAAAAACGGCGTTGGTTTACCGGCAACCCAGCCGGTATGCCCGCTGCCATAATACGGTGAGAGCGGGTGTCCGCTCTGCCCGCCGGGCATTTCGAAATAGCCATGCTCCTCATCACCCGGCGCGACCGCGAAACGTTCGGAAGCGCCGAATGCCGGCGACTGCACCCGCGGCATGTTATTGTCTCCGGGCAAAGCATCGTCTGGCATGTCCAACCAGTTCGCGATAAACCCAGGCAGAGCAGCGCTGAACGAATGCCGGATGCGTGCGGTATTGCGCTCACCCCAGCTGCGCGCCGCGATGCCGCCGGGTTCGTTTCGCATTTGCTCCGCCACTCGCCTGGCGCACGTGCCGAGCAAATCCTCCCAATCGGTGTAACCCGGTGGTAACAGGTGTGGGGGACGATGCTCGATCAATGTCCACACCGCATGTTCGGCCTGCCTTAACTTCGGCAGCACAAAGCCGGGGTCGCGGTTTCGGACTGCGGCGGCAAAACCGCTGAGTACACTGTCTATGACCTTCTGGCGGAATTCGCGTACCAAACGGTAGGCGACCGATGCCGTTGCGGCCTGTCCATTCCAGTCACCGAGCGCCTGCTCCATTTCGAGCCGCCATGGCGTCGCTTCCTTCCCGTTCAGGGTTCGTTCGAGAAGCTGCCGCCAGCGCGCCAGGAGCAAGGCGCGATCATCGAGCTGAATGGCCAGCATGCTGGCCGGTGAGAAATCTTCCCGTTCGCGTAACCCGTCGCGAATCTGTTTAGCGCGCGCGCCAAGATCGTAGCCGCCGTCGCCGAGCTGGTCGAGCATGAGGCCGTCGACCGCACGTGCATTCGCGCTCCATAGGCGCTGCCCCGGCGGATCGACGATCAGCGGATGCTGCTCGGGCAGGAGCCAGCCATTCCATCCTGTGCCCGCCGTGCTCCAGTCGGCCGGAAGCGCCGGGTCGTAGCCGCCGGTACGCGCGGGAATACGGCCTGAAATGGTCCAGGCGATTTTGCCTTGTCGATCGCCAACGATAAAATTCTGCGCGGGCATGCCCGCATTCTGCGCGATTGCGATGGCTTCGTTTGCGGTTTCCGCTTCCTCCAGCCGCATGAGTTCCATATTCACCGCGTCGGGCCGATGTGCGGTCCAGGCTAGCGCGAGTGACGCGCCATCGTGATCGGTAGCCAGGATGGGGCCCCACTCAGTCTCGTAAACATCCAGCATTTCGTCCGGCGCGCCGCGCGCATGCAGGACTTCGCGGTGAACGACAATGGGTTTCCATTCCTCCGCGCTGCGATAGCGCGAGGCATCCGCCGGGTGACGCGTGACGCGGACCCAGTCGACGAAATCGCCATAGCTGTTGGTGAAACTCCAGGCAACGCGCCGATTGGAGCCTACGGCGATGGCCGGCGTACCGGGCAGGCTGGCGCCGACGATATTATTCATGAATCCAGGGCGGCGAGAATTCGGGTAGATGAGGCGAGTGCGGAACCATATGTTCGGCACGCGCAGATCCAGATGCATATCGTTGGCTACCAGCGCG
>JAKDLC010000200.1 GCA_030453055.1 Nitrosospira sp. | reverse complement strand
TGATCAAGGCTTGCACCCCCAGCCATACGCCGATTCCTTGCGCCACCAGGGCGGAAAAATGGCGTTCCCGCATGGCCGCCTGGCGGCCTATTACGAAGGCGCGCACCACCAGCCACGCGAACAGCATGGCTACCGTCATCACCCCCATGAAGCCAAGTTCCTCCGCGATTACCGCAAGCAGAAAATCGGTGTGTGCTTCGGGCAGGTAGAAAAGCTTTTCCACGCTGCCGCCCAGACCGACGCCCAGCCATTCGCCGCGTCCGAACGCAATCAATGCATGACTCAACTGGTATCCTTTTCCGTAGGGATCGTCCCACGGGTCCATAAATCCAAAAAAACGCTGCATCCGATAAGGCTCGATCCAGATCAGCGCCAACAAGCAGATCACCAGAAAGCCGGTCAGTCCGGCGAACAGCCTCAGGTTCATCCCTCCCAAAAACAGTATCGCCATCATGATAGTGGCGATGACCACGAATGCGCCCAGGTCCGGTTCGAGCAGCAGCAGCGGACCCACCATCAACATGACGATCAACATGGGAAAGAAACCTTTGCGAAAGCTTCCCAGATGAGCTGACTTGCGGACGGTATAGTGGGCGGCGTAAATCACCATGAACAGCTTCATGAACTCCGACGGCTGAAAATTCACTATCAGCAGCGATATCCAGCGCCGGCTGCCGTTGACTTCACGGCCTAGGCCGGGAATCAGCACCAGCACCAGCAATCCCACTCCCAGTAAAAACAGATGCAGCGAATACTTCTGCCACAGCCGCACCGGTACCTGGAATGCGATCAATCCTGTCAGCAGGCCCACCGTCAAATAGGCGCCATGTCGAACCAGAAAATAGGCCGGATAACCATTGGTATTCCGCCCCGCCTCGGCGATGGAAATGGAAGCCGAATAGACCATCACCAGCCCCAGACTCAATAACAATATCGCGGACCAGATCAGGGACTGATCAAAATCGGGCAAGTTTCTCTGGTGGTTGCTGGGGTTCTGGTAAATCATCAGTTGGACGCGTTATGAATCCTGGCTGAAACTCCTGTTCGCACATCCTTTACCGCCGCCACGAATGCCTCGGCGCGGTGAGCGTAACTCTTGAACATATCCAGGCTGGCGCATGCCGGTGACATCAATACGGCGTCACCTTTCCGCGCCAGCATGAAACTTTTTTGCACCGCCTCTTCCATGGTCGCTGCATGATGCAGCGGTGTCCCGCAACCCGCTATCGCGGAGGCGATTTTTTCCGCGTCACGCCCGATCAACACCACCGCTCGCGCGTGTTCCGCGACCGGGCGCGCCAACGGCGAAAAATCCTGCCCCTTGCCGTCGCCGCCCGCGATAAGCACCACGCGTTGCGTCATGCCATTCAGCGCCGCGATCGTGGCGCCCACGTTAGTGCCTTTCGAGTCGTCATAGAAGGTGATGCCGTTGAACGCCGCCACCTTCTCCATTCGATGTGGCAGCCCCCTGAATTCACGCAAGGCCTGCAGCAATGGTTCAAATGGCAGATCGACTGCGCGGCATAGCGCCAATGCAGCCAGGGCGTTGGCTGCATTGTGCAGTCCGGTGACGCCGAGCTCGCCGGTTTTCATCAGACACGTTTTTCCCTGCGCCAGCCAGAGATTCGCACCATCGTGCAGCAGTCCGAAATCACTGCCGGTAACTGGCGCGTCCAGGCCGAAAGTCATCTGCCTTCTCCCGGCCAACGCCATCGCACACACAACGGAATCGTCGCGATTCAGAACCTGAACGCCGCCGCCATCACCGCTATCAGCAGCATGTGCGCCACGCAGAAATATCCTTGCCTTGGCAGCCGCATAATCCCTAATCCCGGCGTAGCGGTCGAAATGGTCTTCACTTAAATTCAGTACCGCCGCCGCATCAGGGTCAAGATTTTGCGTAGTTTCCAACTGAAAACTGGAAACCTCCAATACCCATGCCTGGGGCAATTTTCCTGAGTCTTCCCGCCGCATCAGCGTGTCAAGCACCGCCGGTCCGATATTTCCGGCTACCTCGACATCCCATCCCGCCTTCTCAGCCATGGCGCCTGCCATGGCGGTTACCGTGGTCTTACCGTTGGAACCGGTCACCGCCAGAATTTTTGGTTTCGAAATGCCGAGTCGCCGGATTGCCAGAGCGAAAAGTTCAATATCGCCCACTACGGGCACACCGTTTTTCACCGCCCGCTGAACCAATGGTTCCGCCAGAGGCACGCCGGGACTGATGGCGATAGCATCCATGCCGGTGAAGGCCTCGGCGGTAAATGCACCAGCAAATGTCTCCGTAACGGGCAGGGCTTGTCTCAAGGCCGCCATACAAGGCGGTGCGGCGCGACTGTCAGCCGCGCGCACGTTCGCTCCCAAGTGCGAAAGCCACTTTGCCATGGAAAATCCGGTTTCACCCATTCCGAGCACCAGCACGGTTTTACCCCGCAAGTTCATACGAAAACGGTAGATTTTTTCATCGCAGCTTCAAGGTGGATAATCCAAACAGAACCAGCATCATGGTAATAATCCAGAACCGGACCACCACCTGGTTTTCCTTCCAGCCCTTCAATTCATAGTGATGGTGCAGCGGCGCCATACGAAAAACGCGTTTACCGACCAGCTTGAACGAGGCCACCTGTAACATGACTGACAAGGTTTCCACCACGAACACGCCGCCCATGATGACCAGCACGATTTCCTGGCGTACGATCACTGTCACAATCCCTAGCGCAGCGCCAAGGGCAAGCGCACCGACATCGCCCATGAACACTTCCGCCGGATAGGCGTTGAACCAGAGAAAGGCAAGTCCCGCACCCGCCAGCGCACCACAGAAAACAGCCAGCTCGCCTGCATGGGGGATATAAGGAATACCGAGATACTTTGCGAACACCGCGTGACCCGCTACGTAGGCGAAGATTGCCAGGGCGCTGCTGATCATCACGGTCGGCATAATGGCGAGACCATCAAGACCGTCAGTCAGGTTCACCGCATTGCTGGTGCCCACTATCACAAAATAGGCAAGCGCCACAAACCCGGCCAGGCCAAGGGGTATCGCCACTTGTTTGAAGAACGGTACGATCATGATGGTCTGCGCCGGTAACTCGGCCGTTAAAGCGAGGTACAGCGCCACCGAGATCGCGATGGTCGATTGCCAGAAGAGTTTGGCCCGGGCCGAGAGCCCTTTTGGATTGCGATGCACCACCTTACGGTAATCATCCACCCAGCCGATCACGCCGAAACCTAGCGTGGTCGCGAGCACCACCCATACGTAGCGATTGCTCAAATCCGCCCACAGCAAAGTGGTGATGGCAATGGATACCAGGATCAGCGCACCCCCCATCGTCGGTGTACCGGCTTTGACAAGGTGAGTTTGTGGTCCGTCATCACGTACCGATTGTCCGATTTTGTAAGCGGTGAGCTTACGTATCATGGCGGGACCGACAATGAATGAAATGGCCAAAGCGGTAAGCGCCGCCAACACGGTGCGCAAGGTAATATAATTGAACACGTTGAATACGCGGATATCCTTCGCAAGCCATTGGGCAAGTTCTAGCAGCATGGCGTCCACCAAGACGAGGCGTTATTCGTGGTCGGCCGTAATGAACCAAATTGAATCAGCTTATTCATAGTTCGATACGCTTGACCAGTCGCTCCATCCGCATGAAGCGCGAGCCCTTTACCAGCAAGGTGACATCGGCCGCCAACAGGTTTTCCACTTCTGCCGCCAACTCCTCAAAGTGCTCAAAATGCCGTGCGCCGGGACCGAATCGGGCGGCGGTATAAGCACTCAATTCTCCCAGAGCGAATAACCCGTCAATCCCGGCAAGGCGCGCCTCCGCGCCGATGCGCTCGTGAAGTTCCCTTGCGCTTCCGCCCAGTTCGCCCATGTCGCCCAGCACCAGGATTTTTTTACCCCGCGCTTTGGCCAGAACGGACAGCGCGGCTCTCACCGATTCCGGATTGGCGTTATAGCTGTCGTCTATCAACGTTGCATCATGCAAACAGCGCTTTTTCTGCATACGTCCCTTCACGCCACGAAATTCGCCCAATCCCGAGGCGATGGCTTTCGTATCGATATCCATCGCCACCGCCACAGCCGCCGCCGCCAGCGCATTCCGTATGTTATGTTCGCCGGGAACCTGTAATTCCACCTCCTCGATGCCATCAGGAAGTATCAGCGACATCCTGCTGCCCAAAAAATCAAGCTGATAGCGAGCGCTCACCTTTGGTTCTCCGGTCAGACCGAAATCCACCACCCTTCTATTACCTGCAAGTCTGCGCCAGAGCGGGGCGTGAACATCATCGGCGTTGATGACGGCCGTTCCGTGTTGATCGAGCCCCTCAAAAATTTCACCCTTGGCGCAAGCCACCGCTTCCACCGAACCCAGGCCCTCGACATGCGCCACCCCCGCATTCGTGATCAACGCCACGCCGGGCTTGGTCAGCCTCGTCAAGTACGAGATCTCCCCGGTGTGATTCATCCCCATTTCGATCACCGCATAGACATGCTGCTCGCGCAGCCGCAATAGCATCAATGGTGCCCCGATATCGTTGTTGAGGTTGCCTGCCGTCGCCAGTACCTTCTCCGAGCCACTGTTCCTTCCTGTCGCGCCCACCGCTCGCCGCAAAATGGAGGCGATCATTTCCTTCACCGTAGTCTTGCCATTGCTGCCGGTCACCGCGACCACCGGAATACTGAAGCGGCTGCGCCAATGCGCCGCCAGTTGCCCCAACCCCAACCGCGTGTCCTTCACCCGTATCAGAGGAATTACCGGCTCCCGGCTTTTGGGCCACGATTCCTGGCAAACCATCGCTGCTACAGCGCCCTTTTCCCTTACTT
>JAKDLC010000199.1 GCA_030453055.1 Nitrosospira sp. | reverse complement strand
AAGTGGATAAGATGGGTATGGACTTCCGTGGGGACCCGTCATCCGCCCTGCTGGAAGTACTCGATCCGGAGCAGAACAATTCATTTGTGGATCATTATATCGAGGTTGAGTATGACTTGTCGGATGTCATGTTTGTCGCCACCGCCAATACCCTGAATATACCACCGGCATTATTGGACCGCATGGAAGTGATCAGGCTGTCGGGGTATACCGAGGACGAAAAACTTAACATTGCCATGCGTTACTTACTGCCTAAACAAGTAAAGAATCACGGTCTCAAGGAAAATGAGCTGACGGTGTCCGAATCTGCCCTGCGTGATATTACCCGCTATTACACACGAGAGGCCGGCGTGCGCGCAATGGAGCGGGAAATATCGAAAATTTGCCGTAAAGTAGTCAAGGCGTTGCTGCTCAAGAGCGATCAGAAGAAAATTATTGTCAGCGGGCGGAACCTGGATAAGTACCTGGGCGTGAGGCGCTACACTTATGGCGTTGCGGAAGAGAAAAATCAGGTGGGGCAGGTTACCGGTCTGGCGTGGACTGAGGTTGGGGGTGAGTTGTTGACCATCGAGGCGGTAGTGTTGCCGGGCAAGGGAAAATCCATCACAACCGGGAAACTGGGGGAGGTGATGCAGGAATCGGTTCAAGCCGCGCTGTCGGTGGTGCGTAGCCGCTCAAGAGGGCTCGGTATCGCCGAGGACTTTTATCAGAAGAATGACATTCATATTCACTTGCCGGAGGGCGCGACGCCCAAGGACGGACCTAGCGCAGGGATTGGCATTTGCATAGCGATGGTATCGGCGCTGACAGGCATCGCAGCGCGAGCGAACGTGGCGATGACGGGAGAAATCACATTGCGCGGCGAAGTGCTGCCCATCGGCGGGCTCAAGGAAAAACTCCTGGCGGCGCATCGCGGCGGCATAAAGATAGTGCTGATCCCGGAGGACAACGTCAAAGACCTGACCGAGATTCCGGAGAACATCAAGAATCGATTGGATATTCATCCGGTTAAATGGATAGATCAGGTACTGGATCTGGCATTGGAGCGCAAGCCGGAGGCGCTTCCTGCCGCCGCCTCGCCTGTGCCCGGCCCCGTTGCGGTCGATGGGGACACGGCTAGTACCGTCTTTAAGCACTAGCGCCGAACGACCTCAGCTCACAGGAGAAAAACAGGATTCCTGTAATTCGTTTGCGTACAAATTGTTTCTGAAATATTTCCACAATTGCTTGACCAAGCCCAAATGGCTTGATATAAAACGGATTGCAAGGGTTTTCTAGCCGGGATGTTTCATAAATTCGCGTGATGATGCGCGGGATTTTGTTTTGTAGGGGGATTTTGTGAGAGAGTGGCGTAGTGACTCATACGCCCGATTGAGCAAAATTCCCATACGAAACAAAAGACCAGCAAGGACGCGCGTCAATTTATGAAACATCCGGGCTAATACTTTTCTTAACAATAACGAAAGGGGAATCGCCGTGAACAAATCTGAACTTATTGATGCAATCGCCAAGTCTTCCGATATTTCCAAGGCCTCTGCGGGTAATGCGCTGGACGGCGCATTATCCGCGATTAAAACCGCTCTCAAAAAAGGTCAAAGTGTGACCCTCGTGGGATTTGGAACTTTCAAGGTCGGTAAGCGCGCGGCTCGTACCGGCCGTAATCCTCGCACCGGTGCAGCTATCAAGATCAAGGCCGCGAAAGTGCCGAAATTCAGCGCTGGCAAGGCGCTCAAGGATGCAGTAAACTAACATTATTCGAATGGGGGTGCTTAGCTCAGTTGGTAGAGCGTCGCCCTTACAAGGCGAATGTCGGCGGTTCGACCCCGTCAGCACCCACCAGCGTATACCTTACAGATTGCTGGAGTGGTAGTTCAGTTGGTTAGAATACCGGCCTGTCACGCCGGGGGTCGCGGGTTCGAGTCCCGTCCACTCCGCCAGCTTTTGTGCTAAATCCAGGGCGAACGCAAGTTCGCCTTTTTTATTCGTTTCCGAATTCAACCTGAATCCGGTCGTTGACCGCTCATTTAATAGATAAATGTTTGATTTCGTTCACAAAAAAAAACGTATCGTTCAGGCCATCCTGGCGCTTGCGGCATTACCCTTTTTGTTCTGGGGAATCGAGTCGTACCAGGGCCGTGACGGCGAAGATTACCTTGCATTGGCGGCGGGTGAAAAGATCCATCGTCAGGAGTTTGACCAGGCGTTGCGCAGTCAGCAGGAAAGGATGCGCGCTACCATGGGAGAGAATTTCAACGACGCAATGCTGGATAACCCGGAACTGCGGTCCGCGGTATTGGAAGGTCTGGTTCAGCAGCGATTGCTGAGGCAGGAAGCGGCGCGCGTCGGACTGGCCGTGCCGGATTCGCAACTGATCCAGGTTATTCAGGACATTTCGGCATTCCAGCAAGACGGCAAGTTTTCCAAGCAGCGCTATGAAGAATTGCTACGTGACCAGGGAATGAATCCACGGACATTTGAGGCGCGTGTGCGTCAGGAATTGGAGCGGGAGCAACTGATTGGCGCCTATAGCGCCAGTGGACTGGTTCCCCTCGTGGTAGCGGAAAGGGTTATGCGATTGGGCGACGAGAAACGCGAAGTGAGTCTGGTTCAAATACGACCGGAGCAATTCCTGTCGCAGATGAAACCCGACGATGCGGCCATCAAGTCATATTACGATAGACATCAAGCCGAATTTCAATTGCCAGAACAAGTGCGGGTCGAATATCTGGTGCTATCGCTGGAAGATTTGACTAAACAGCTGGAGGTGAGCGCCGACGAAGCATCCACGTATTTTGACGAGCACAGGGATGAATTCGGGCAGCCGGAGGAGCGCCGCGCCAGCCACATTCTAATCACCGCACCCGCCACCGCCTCGGGCGAGGAGAAGGCCGCGGCGCGCGCCAAGGCCGAACAACTACTTGCGCAAATAAGGCAGGCGCCGGAAAGCTTTGCGGAACTTGCCAAGCGGCATTCGCAGGACCCCGGTTCGGCGGCAAGCGGCGGCGACCTCGGTTTTTTTTCGCGCAATATGATGGTCAAGGCTTTTGAAGACGCCGTTTTTCAGATGAAGCCGGAGGAAATTAGCAGCTTGGTCGAGACGGATCACGGTTTTCATATTATCAAGCTCACTGCGATAAAGCCCGCGAAACTGGTTACTCTCGAGGATGTAAAGAGCCAGGTCGAGCAGGAAGTGAAGAAGCAAAAAGCTGGAAAGATCTTTAATGAAATGGCTGAAGGCTTCAGCAATATGGTGTATGAGCAAAGCGATAGCTTGCAGCCTGCCGCGGAGAAGTTCAGCTTACCCCTGCGGCAGAGCGACTGGATTGACAGAAATGCGGGCGAGCCGCCGTATTTTACCAATGCAAGATTACTGCAAGCGATATTCTCGGAGGACGCGATCAAGAACGAGCGTAACACTGAGGCGATCGAAATTACGCCTAACACCCTTGTTTCCGCGAGAGTGCTGGAGCACAGGCCCGCGACGATGCCCTCTCTCACAGCGTTGAAAGATAGAATCACCGGGCTGGTAGCACGCCAGCAAGCGGCCGAGGCGGCAATAAAGGCAGGCAGGGAGAAGCTTGCGCAGTTGCAGGAAGGCAAAGTCGAAACCGTTACCTGGGATGCGCCCCGGCAGGTTTCCCGCAAAGATCCGCAAGGGCTCGACAATGAAATGCTGCGGGCAATTTTCAAGGCTGAAGCGACCAAGCTCCCATTTTATACCGGGGTGGGCAATTCTCAGGGATTTACCTTGATCCGCGTCGGCCGGATAATCGAGCCAGCCCCGGCGGACGCGTCTGAACGCAAGATGTTCGCCCGGCAATTGCAGCAGGTCCTTGCTCAGGAAGAGCTCACATCTTATCTTGCCGGTGTCAGGAAGCGGTACGATGTAACCGTGAGGAATGAGGGTTTGGAGAAGAAGTGAAGCAGGAAGCCACTGAAACGGTCAGGGTTCGCCGATGTCAAAGGCAATCGTACTAAAGCCCGCATCTACGTGCGTGATTTCCCCGGTAATGCCGCTCGCCAGATCGCTGCACAGGAAAGCGGCAACGTTACCGACTTCTTCGATAGAAACATTACGCCGTAATGGCGCAACTTTCTCGGTATAGCCTAGCAGTTTTCCGAAATTGCCGATTCCGGCCGCCGCCAGGGTCTTGATCGGTCCGGCGGAAATCGCATTGACCCGTATCCCCTTGGGTCCCAGGCTGGACGCCATGAAACGCACATTTGCCTCAAGGCTTGCCTTGGCCAGGCCCATTACATTGTAGTTTGGCATGACTCGCACTGCGCCCAGGTAGGTAAGGGTCAGAAGCGAGCCATTCCTGCCTTGCATCAGCGGCATCCCGGCTTTTGCCAGGGCGGCGAAACTGTAGGAACTGACGTCGTGCGCAATGCGGAAAGCTTCGCGATTGACGCTTTCGAGATAGTCCCCGCTCAATGCCTCTCGCGGGGCAAAGGCGACCGAGTGAACGATGCCATCGAGGCCATCCCAGTGCTTTCCCAAATCATCGAAACAGCGGGCGATTTCATCATCATTCGAAACGTCGCAGGGAAAGAGCAGATCGCTATCGAATTCGGCAATTATTTTTTTGACCCGTTCGCGCACCGCTTCGCCCTGATAAGTGAAGGCGAGCTGCGCTCCTTCACGTCGCATTGCTTTCGCAATGCCGTAAGCAATCGAGCGGTTACTCAGCAGTCCGGCGATAAGAACGCGTTTGTCGGCGAGAAGGGGCATGTCGGTCTTTTCCTTGCAGTTTTAAGAAATAGCGAACTTATCAAAAAGATGAAGCTCAAAATCGTGCAGAAAGGTATTAACCCGGATGTTTCATAAATTGAC
>JAKDLC010000198.1 GCA_030453055.1 Nitrosospira sp. | reverse complement strand
AGATGCAGGCTGTAAATACATCGGCGATCAAACCTGTGGCGCACGCTCAGGATGTCGTGCAGCGGCTGCGCGCGGACGCCGTAACCGAGGTCGATCAGCGCGAATTGTTCCAGTCTATGGCGCCCCAGGTAGAGGCGGGGCTTTACCTCGTGCCGAAAGTCATCGAGTGACGCTATCGGGTGGCGCCGGTGACGCCAGGGACGCAGGGACACCAGGGACGCAGGGACACCAGGGACACCAGGGACACCAGTAACACTTGAGCGCGACCCGGAACTTTCCTTTCACTTTTTCTGATTTGCTCCGCCCCGCGAACCCATGTTGAACTTCAGCCTCAAGCAACTTTCCGCGCTGCTCGCGGCAAAAAAAATCTCCAGCGCCGAGTTGACCGGCGAGTTTCTCAGGCGATCACGTACGCTGAACCCGGACTACAACGCCTTCATTACGATCGATGAAGAGGCAAGCCTGGCTCAGGCGCGCGCCGCCGATATAATGATAGCGGCAGGCCGGGCGTACCCGTTGACGGGCATTCCCGTCGCCCAAAAGGACATTTTTTGTACCAGGGGATGGCTTACCACCTGCGGGTCGAGGATGTTGTCGAACTTCGTTTCGCCTTACGACGCCGATGTCGTTGAGCGTTTCAATGCGGCTGGGGCGGTGAATATCGGCAAGACCAACATGGATGAGTTCGCCATGGGATCAAGCAGCGAAACCTCATTTTACGGGCCGGTAAAAAATCCATGGGATACCACCGCCGTGCCTGGCGGCAGCTCGGGCGGCTCTGCTTGTGCCGTCGCCGCACGCATGACGCCTGCTGCGACCGGTACCGATACGGGCGGTTCGATTCGTCAACCGGCGGCGCTGTGCGGCATTTCAGGCCTCAAGCCCACTTATGGGCTGGTGTCGCGCTACGGCATGATCGCGTTTGCCTCCAGCCTCGACCAGGGCGGGCCGATGGCGAAATCGGCGGAAGATCTGGCATTGATGCTGAACGTCATGGCTGGCTTCGATAGGCGCGATTCGACCAGCCTGCAGCGTGAACCGGAAGACTATACCCGCGATCTGGAAAAGCCGCTGGAGGGTCTGCGCATCGGTCTGCCGAAGGAATATTTCGTCAAGGAAATAAACGATGATGTGGCGCGTGCGGTGGAAGCGGCCGTCGCGGAATATCGCAAGCTCGGCGCAAAAACGGTGGAGGTGTCGCTGCCTACTACGAAGCTTGCCGTTTCTGTTTACTACGTGCTGGCCCCGGCGGAAGCATCGAGTAATCTCTCCCGTTTCGACGGCGTCCGTTACGGCTACCGCGCGCCGGAATATACCGATATTGACGACATGTACCGGAAAAGCCGCGCCCAGGGTTTTGGCGCGGAGGTGAAGCGCCGCATTCTGATCGGCACGTATGTGCTGTCGCATGGATATTACGACGCATACTATATTCAGGCTCAGAAACTGCGTCGTCTGATAGCGCAGGATTTTGCCGAGGCATTCAAACTGTGCGATATCATCATGGGACCGACTTCGCCGACGGTCGCATTCGGGCTGGGAGAGAAAAGCAGCGATCCGGTGCGGATGTATTTGTCCGATGCCTACACTATTGCGGTCAATCTGGCCGGGTTGCCCGGCCTGTCCATTCCTGCCGGTTTTGGTGAAAAGAACAGGCCGGTGGGATTGCACATCGTCGGCAATTATTTTGCCGAAGCGAAAATGCTGAATGTGGCGCACCAATACCAGCAGGTAACTGACTGGCATATTCGGACACCCGTTCAACTGGAGTCTTGATCTGTCCGGGATGGAAACAGGGCGCGAATCATTCGATGGCTATTTGGGTTTACTCATTGCGCCGGCGGATGAAGTCTCTGATTAGGAAGGATACCCGAAATGCAATGGGAAATCGTTATCGGTCTTGAGGTGCATACCCAGCTCTCGACCCAATCAAAAATATTCTCCGGCGCTTCGACCGCATTTGGCGCGGCGCCCAACGCCGAGGCTTGCGCGGTCGATCTCGCATTGCCGGGTGTATTGCCGGTATTGAATCGTGGCGCGGTGGAGCGGGCGATCAAGCTGGGCCTGGCAGTGCGCGGGAAAATCAATTCGCCCTCAATTTTTGCACGGAAGAATTATTTCTATCCCGATCTGCCCAAGGGTTACCAGATCAGTCAATATGAACTGCCGGTGGTCGAAGGCGGCAGCGTCCGGATTCAAACCGGTCACGACGGAAACGAATGCGAAAAAACCATACGCCTCACCCGTGCGCACCTGGAGGAGGATGCGGGCAAGTCGTTGCACGAGGATTTTCACGGTATGACCGGCATCGATCTGAACCGTGCCGGTACGCCTCTGCTCGAAATCGTTTCCGAGCCGGATATGCGCAGCAGCGCCGAAGCGGTAGCCTATGCCAAGACATTGCATTCGCTGGTGCGCTGGATCGGCATCTGCGATGGCAACATGCAGGAAGGTTCCTTCCGCTGTGACGCCAACGTTTCCGTGCGTCCCCGCGGATCAGACACGCTCGGCACCCGCTGCGAAATAAAGAATCTCAACTCATTCCGTTTTCTTGAGAAGGCTATCGATTATGAGGCCCGACGGCAGATAGAAATCCTTGAAGACGGCGGCGCCATACACCAGCAAACCCGGCTCTACGATTCGGACAAAGGGGAAACCCGCGCCATGCGCAGCAAGGAGGATGCACAGGATTACCGCTACTTTCCCGATCCGGATTTGTTGCCGCTTGAAATCCCGGAAAGCTGGATCGCGGAAGTCAAGAGCCGGCTCCCGGAGCTGCCACAGCAGATGCACACCCGCCTTGAGCGCGACTATGGACTTTCGGCTTATGACGCCGCGAGCCTGACAGCCGACAGGGAAATCGCGGAGTACTTTGAGGCGGTGGTCGATAAACTTCCATCCGATCCGAAGCTTTGCGCAAACTGGGTAATGGGCGAAATATCCGCTTATCTCAATGATGAAGGAAGATTTTTCGGTGACTGCCCGCTGTCGCCGGGACAACTTGCGCAACTTCTCGCGCGCATCAAGGATGGCACGATCTCCGGCAAGATGGCGAAAGAGGTATTCAGGCAAATGTGGTTGAAGGCCGGTTTGATCGGCAAGCAGGCTACGGCGTGGAAGGGCCGGGATTCGCAGATCAACGAGAATCTCGCCGACCAGATTATTGAATCGCAGGGACTGAGGCAAATCTCCGATTCAGGCGAACTGGAAAAATTGGTTGGCGAGGTCATGGCCGCCAATTCGAAATCCGTGGAAGAATTCAAAGCCGGCAAGGAGAAGGCCTTCAACGCCATCGTGGGTCAGGTGATGAAAGCCGCCAAGGGCAAGGCCAATCCCGCGCAGGTAAACGAGATATTGAAGAGAAAACTGATGGAATGAGTGGGATAGCTTTAGGTTGAATGACTTCCCGGACCAGCGTATAAGAGGAAAACACATTTTTGACGAGGTGAGATATGGCAACACCAAAAGAAGCCGCAAGACAGCTTATCGACCTTTTGCCGGAACAGGCCAGTTGGGATGACATCATGTATGAACTGTATGTGAAACAGAAGATTGAAGAAGGTCTGACGGATGCTGAGGAAGGTCGTCTGATTCCGCACGAGGATGTTAAACGCGAACTGCTCGGAGAGGGGTGGCGGCCGGGATAGTGCGTTATTGGCGTTCGCGGCGCCTTGCTATAGGTTCACGCTGCGTCCGCCATCCACCGCGATGATCTGGCCGGTGATATAAGGCGCCTCGGCGATCAGGAAGGACACCGTTCTCGCGATGTCGTCCGGTTCACCCGTGCGCTTCAGCAGCGTCCTGTCGATAATGTGCCGGCGTGCGGCTTCCTCCTTCCACTCGCCGTTTTCCGGCCACAGAATGGGGCCGGGCGAAATGCCATTTACCCGGATTTCCGGCGCAAGCTCTAGCGCCAGCGATCGGGTAAGCGATGCCAACCCGCCCTTTGCGGAATTGTATACCACGTATCTTTTCAGCGGCCACTCAGCGTGAATATCGATGATATTGACGATACAGCCGTGCTGTTTTCTGAGCTGTGGCGCCGCTGCCTGGGACAGAAACAGGGGCGCCTTCAAGTTGCTGCCGATAAGATTATCCCATGCTTTCTCTGTGATTTTTCCCACCGGCGTGGGGAAAAAGCTGGAAGCGTTGTTGACGAGCGCATCGAGTTTTCCGAAACGCTGCACGGTTTCGTCAATGAGGTGAGGCAGCCGTGCAATGTCGAGCAAATCGGCTTGCACCAGCGCCACTGAGCCGGGCCGAATTCGATTGAATTCTGCCTGTAATGCCTGGGCTTCCTCCACCGAGGCGCGATAATGCACGGCCAGGTTTGCGCCCCGCGCGTGCAGCCAGCGGCAGGTGGCGGCGCCCACGCGCTTGGCCCCGCCGGTGATAAGTATCGCTTTCCCTTGCATTGCCATCTCCTCTACACTTGCGATTCATGCATGACCATAATCCTGAATCCCGTAACTGACCGCTCATTTCACAGTTTAGCGCGATGATCCACAAAGATTTTTTTGTCCAACTGCCGGATTTAGGATAATTTACCATAGAGCCGATGCCGTCACTACCGGCGCCAAGTGAGATCGCCCTTCAACATAGCCGCGCCGTTCTGGAATTGATCCAAGCCGAGATCGTCGCGGCCGGCGGCTGGATTTCGTTTGCACGTTATATGGAATTGGCGCTTTACGCGCCGGGCCGGGGATATTACAGCGGCGGCTCAGCCAAATTCGGCGGAGCGGGGGATTTCGTCACCGCCCCGGAGATTTCTACACTGTTCGGCAGAGCGGTGGCGCGACAGGCGGCGCAGGTGGCGCTTCACTGCCGCCGCGCGCTTGCGCTTGCG
>JAKDLC010000197.1 GCA_030453055.1 Nitrosospira sp. | reverse complement strand
AACCTCCACGGCTCTGGATACGTCAGCCTGGTTGGAAACGAAACCACTCAATTGAACAGTACCTTTGAAGGTTTCGACATTAATTTCCGCGGAGCTTAATGTAGACTCGTTAAAAATCGCCGCTTTAACTTTTGTTGTAATAACGCTGTCATCAATGTATTCCCCTGTCCCCGCTGTTTTCGGTGTCGATGCGCAACCCAGCATCGATATGAATAAGAGGGCAGCCATAATAGTATAAATATTTTTTAGTTGTGTCATAGTCAAACTCCGGATAGTGAAAAAGGAACAAATTTATTGTCAATCAATCTCTTTTGTTTTGGGCAATTATTTGCAAGTTTCCCCTATGCGGCGAAAACCGGCCACCCTGATACCATAAATATAATAGGGCTTAGCTCATCCATAGTATGTACGGTATCGCACCCAATGGACTCGATAAACGACGGCATGCGCCGATAAGTGCTATTATCCTAAATCCGGTAGTTGGACGGGGTGAAGTGTGCGGTTTTTGGGTTGCAGGGCAAGGCGCAACGACGCGGAATGCGACCGCGCAGGGCGGAGCAGTGCCTTCCGCAGGAAGGTGCGACCCCGAAGCGGGATGCGGGGCGCCCCACGCACGTCGAACGCGGTCGCGGCATCCCCTACGCTGCCCGATCCCCGCTTCGCGGGGCCCCTCGGGCGACGCTTCGGGGCGCCGTTCCATTCCAAGGAGTTGCAACGCAGCCATGCGCCGCAAAAACCGTGCAATTCACGCCGTAGCGACCTCACCCAAAAGATGAGCGTCAAATAATACGAAATATTGCTATTAATCATGACGCTGATCTATTAAATGAGCGGTCAACTGCCGGATTTAGGATTAGGATCATGGGAAGCAGCCGCGGAAGGAAATAAAAAAATCACGCACTTGTGGCGTCGCTTGATTCCAGTTTTATCCGATCGGCTGCACGTACTTTTTACAGTTCTCCCGTAACCAGCGAATGCCCGGCTCTCCTCCACATCACCCCAAACAGAATCATCTCCTCGCCGCTCTGCCGGCGGCTGAGCTCGAACGTTTGACGCCTCATCTGGAACTGATCCATATGCCGCTCGGCGACGTTCTTTGTGAATCCGGCGGCCACCTGCATTACGTCTACTTCCCCACTTCGGCTATCGTCTCTCTGCACTATATCCTTGAAAACGGCGCATCTTCTGAAATCGCGGGAGTAGGCAATGAGGGCATGCTCGGGATTTCACTCTTCATGGGCGGAGAAACCACGCCCAGCTGGGCCACTGTGCAAACCGCCGGTTACGGCTATCGGCTGAAAGCAACACTGATGTTGCAGGAATTCAATCACGCCGGGCCGATACAGCGCCTGCTGCTGCGTTATACCCAGGTGCTGATCATGCAGATTTCCCAGACGGCGGTTTGCAACCGGCACCATACAATCGAGCAACAACTATGCCGGTGGCTATTGTTGACGCTGGACCGGTTGAATTCCCGGGAATTGATCATGACGCAGGAATTGATTGCGAGTATGCTCGGCGTTCGCCGCGAGGGCATAACGGAAGCCGCCGGAAAATTGCAAAACGCCGGAATTATTCGCTACCGTCGCGGCCACATTACGGTACTTGACCGAGCCGGACTGGAAACACACGTTTGTGAGTGCTACAACGTCGTGAAAAAGGAATTCGACCGCCTGTTTTGTGATGCGGAGAAACAATAACCTACCCCACCCATCCTTAGCCCGCAGGCTAAGAAAGCAGGTGCATGAAGCATGTTCAATTTCGGCTCCAAAGAACCTGTAATAGCGAAGGCGCGGATTGTAATCGAGCGTTCACCCGCCGAGATATTCAGGTATCTGGGAGACGAATTCTTTGAAAATTATCCGAGGTGGTCTCCCGAGGTCATCGAACTTGAAAGAATCACCGACGGCCCCTTGAAATTGGGAACCATGGCAAGGCAGGTGCGTATTGACCAGGGACGCCGCACGGAAACGAAATTTACCATTAACGTGTATGAGCCGGGCAAACGCTTAGGGTTTGCCGGGATTGCCGATCCCTTTTGCTGCATCTACGAATTACGGGAAATTAATTCGGGCAGGTCGGCTGAGCTGATTTTTACTTTTGAACTGAGCGAGATCCAGATGTTTATGCGACCCTTTGAGAAGTTGATTCGCACAGTGGTTCAGGAAGGCGCCGAACGCACGGTGAGAAACCTGAAACAGCTGACGGAAACCAGTAAATATGCGCCGGCTTCACGAAATCCTCCGCCTCATTAAACCTGAATCCGGTAGTTGACCGCTTATTTAATAGATCAGTGTTATGATTAATAACGACGTTCCGTATTATTTGACGCTCACCTTCCGGGTGAGGCCGCTACGGAATGAATTGCACACTTCACCTCATCCTGCTACCGGATTCAGGTTGAATTATCCTGGAGAAAAGAATGACCTTTGTGGTTGAAAAAGACCCCGGATTGATCCCTCAGATCTTATCCCAGATACTGGACAGCTCCGTTAACGGCATCACGCTGGTGGATCCGGATCAGGACGATATGCCCATCGTCTATGCGAACAGGCAATTCGCGGTTATGACCGGATATTCCCCGGAGGAGATTCTCGGGCGCAACTGCCGTTTTCTTCAGGGAAGAGATCGGGAACAGGAAGCGCGTCATACGATGAAACAGGCTATCGAAAATCGCCAACCCACCGAAGTAACCATTCGCAACTATCGAAAGAATGGAGAGCTTTTCTTTAACCACCTGACGCTCACTCCACTTTTCGACGGTGGCAAGAAGCTTATTTATTATCTCGGCGTCCAGTATGACGTAAACCGGAACAGAGACATGATCTCCAAGTTCAGTACGCGACAGGAAGCCGATACCCGGCGATTGCTGGCTTCGTTGTTGCCAAGGCCTTGATGGCTGCGTAAGCGTCTGGATTCCCGCTTTCGCGGGAATGACGGGAGGGGAGCCGGTGATTCCCGCTTTCGCGGGAATGACGGGAGGGGAGTCGGTGGATGCAGGATGGGTGACACGTAGCGCAACCCGCTTCACTCCACCCATCCCACTGAAAACCGCATAGAGGCATATTCATTTACATCAAGAGGTTTTTATGGCTCAGCTTATGTAGGATGGGTGAAGCGTAGCGCAACCCATCAAAACCCGAATTGAACAAGCATCAAACCATGATGGGTTGCGCTTCACTCCACCCATCCTACTGAAAACCGTATAGGCATATTCATTTACATCAAGAGGTTTTTATGGCTCAGGAAGCGTCTGTAAACATTCAACCGCCGCGGTCAGACGACCGGCGCTTATGGGATGTCGCGTTAGCGGTTTATGGGTACCCGGCGCTGCTGATAGCCCACCGATTGAAGGTTTTTTCGTTGCTCGCAGATGGTGCGCGGACACTGCCCGATATCTGCGAGACGCTGACTATTCAGCGACGCCCGGCTGAAGCAATTCTGACAGCCGCCACAGCGTTGGGCTTTCTTTCACTGCAAGACGAGCGTTACTCTCTTACGGCGCTTTCAGAAGATTATCTCCTCGAAAAGAGTCCCGGCTACTTCGGTTTCTTCTGGGATATGATGATCGACAATTTCCAGGTGTTTTCCTATGGGAGTCTGGAACAGGCGGTGCTTACGAATTTGCCTCAGGCTTACGGAGGGGGCGATATTTACAAGTCTCATGAGGAACAAGCCGAGCTGGCGCGGAGATTCACTCGTGGCATGCACAGCATCAGCATGACATTGGCCGCCGCTTGGCCAAACATCCTGAATCTTGGCGGCCACCGGATGATGCTCGACATCGGTGGAGGTTCAGGCGCTCATTCGATCGGAGCGGCGTTGCAATTGACAAATCTACAGGCGTTGATCCTGGACCTGGAGCCGATATGCGAGGTGGCTCAGGAGTTCGTCGCCCGGCATGATTTGCAGAGCCGCGTCAGAACCCATGTAGCCGACATGTGGAACGATCCGTTTCCCGAAGCCGATCTGCATTTTTATTCCAATATCTACCACGATTGGCCCGCAGAGAGGGGGCGGTTTCTTGCAGAGAAGAGTTTCAAGAGTCTGGAGTCAGGTGGACGTATCATTATTCATGACGTACTCTATAATGATGAAAAAACCGGGCCTTTCGCGCCTGCTGCCTATGGCATGCTCATGATGGGATGGACGGAGGGAAAGCCGTATTCCGCTCTCGAGTTGTCGAAGATATTGAAGGATGCGGGATTTCATGAGGTTGAGACATATCCCGCCTTTGGATATTACAGTATTGTTACGGGTCTCAAGCTTTAAGCGCAATAGCATATATTCCCTATAATTCGAATTAACTTGTGATTCAAATACCGCTACCGGTTGAATACGTTTTACATGAGCAATTCAGTAAGCAATTCGATAAAAACGTGCGCTGACGGTGTGGCGATGGTCCTGATTTTCCTTGCCGCAAGTCCTGCGCTGGTTCACGCGGAAGAAGATCATGGCAGGAAAGTCGAATCGCATCTGCAGGAAGCGATTAAAAGTGGCAAGGAAAATAGTACGGAAGGAGTGGTCACCCATACTGAACAAGCCAAAAGGGAGTTGATCGAACAGAATAAGGACCATCCTTACACCCATATTCAAAAACCCATATATGGGGAGCACGAGAAAGCGGAACACGATAAAGAGATATTTGAAGAAATGGACGAAGCCATCGACGAAGCCAAAGAAGGACATACCCAGGAAGCGGTGGATGCCGTAGAGAGAGCTTCCGTCCATTTGCGAGAAAAAGAACAGTCCAAATAAAAGGCCCTATCTGGAAAATGATTCCGTCACTTGACTTGGGTGGATGCCTTAAATCCCAGCGTTTTCATTGCCGGTAATATCGACTGCCTGGTAACACGAT
>JAKDLC010000196.1 GCA_030453055.1 Nitrosospira sp. | reverse complement strand
TTTCGCCGAGATCCATGCGTATCATTCCGATGTGGTGGATTACGCCATGCAGAAACAAGTGTGGATAGTCTCGCCGACCACCCTGATGGCGGTGCTCAATACCGCACGCGCGGTACTGAAGAATATGGAAACGCGCGAGCAGGTGCATATCATCAAGCACGAGCTCTCCAGGCTGGGCAAGGATTTTGCCCGCTTCGACGAGCGCATGAAGAAGCTTGCCGATCATATCCGTCTGGCCAGTCAGGATGTGGAGGAGGTGCATATCTCCAGCCGCAAGATCAGCCAGCGCTTCGCCCGGATCGATGCCGTGGAATTGGATGCTGCACAGGCAGAAAGCGACAATGCGCTGGAATCCGGCGAGGATTGATTCTGAAGCGCAGGATACCTTGATGTCCTGGAATTTCAAAACCTGGTATCGCCACCGCATCCTTGAAAACGAATCCATCCCGGACGATCTCTGGCGAGAAACGGTAGCACGGCTGCGATTTCTGCGCGGCCTGAGCCGGGTCGAGCTTAAGCGTTTGCGTGAATGCGCCACGTTGTTTCTTCATGCCAAGCAGATAAACGGAGCGCACGGGCTGATTATCACCGGCGAAATGCATGTGATGATCGCGGTGCAGGCTTGCGTTCTGATTCTGAATCTCGACCTGGATTACTACGACGGATGGGTGGAAATCATTGTCTATCCCGGTGAATTCATTCGCGACTACGAATATGCCGACGAGGATGGCGTGGTGCATCGCGGCCGGGAGCCGCTATCGGGTGAATCTTGGCTGGGCGGGCCTGTGATCCTTTCCTGGGAAGATGCCGCCGTGGCGGAGGCGGAGACGAAGCCGGACGCAGGATACAACGTAGTCATACACGAATTCGCTCACAAACTCGACATGCTGAACGGTGACGCGAATGGGTTTCCGCCATTGCATGCGGATATGAGCCAGCAAGCATGGAGCGAGACATTCAGTAAAGCCTACGCGGATTTCTGCCTGAACGTGGATGCTGACGAACCGACGGTTATCGACCCTTATGCGGCCGAGAGCCCCGCGGAGTTCTTCGCCGTAATGAGCGAGGCGTTTTTTGAAACGCCATTGGTGGTAAAGTTACACTTTTCGGCGGTGTATGAACAGCTGGCGCTGTTTTATCGGCAGGAGCCGGCACAACGATGGATACAATCATGACCGGATATTTTATCAGCGGCGACATTGGCGGCACCAAAACCCTCCTGCGCGCGGCGAAGTTGAGCGAAGGCAGGACGCAGGTGTGTTATGAGCGCCGCTATCCCAGCCCCGACTACCCGAGTTTTTCCGATCTACTCAAGGATTTTCTCGATGACGCAGGGGAGTCTCGTATGGACGGCAGCCCGGCGGCGGCCTGTTTTGCAGTGGCGGGGCCGATCGCGCAGCAGAGGGCAAGTCTCACCAATTTACCGTGGGTGATGGATAGCGCGGTTATCGCAAGCGAGTTTTCCATCTCCGCCGTTAAGCTTGTCAATGATTTTGCGGCCGTGGCGTTGAGTATCGAAATCCTGCCCGAAAGCGAATTGGTCACGTTGCAGGCGGGGAAGCCCTATGCCGGGGAGATGCGCGTCGTGCTTGGCGCGGGCACCGGGATGGGCGTGGCCTGGCTGGTACGGCAGGGGGACCGCTATATGCCCCTGTCCACCGAGGCGGGCCATACGGATTTTGCTCCGGCAGACGAGATGCAGGACCGGCTCCTCCAGCATCTGCGAAAGAAATTTGATCATGTATCGGTCGAGCGGATACTGTCCGGGTCGGGATTGACGAATATTTTCAATTTCCTTTCTGATTCCCGTTTCCGCGATGTCCCCGAGGCTGCCCCGGACAATGCCCAGGCGATGGCGCAAGTCGGGCTGGACGACGATGACGCGGCCCGAGTGTCTGAGCTTGCTTTCAAGCACAAAGATCCCATTGCCATGAAAGCGATGGATTTATTTGTTGAAATTTACGGTGCGTATGCGGGAAATCTGGCACTGGCGGGGCTGACCCGTAACGGCGTCTATGTGGCTGGCGGTATTGCACCCAGAATCATCGATAAATTGAAAGAAGGCGGCTTCATGAAAGCGTTTTGCGATAAGGGGCGCTTCTCATCATTGATGACGGAGATTCCCGTGCACGTGGTGATGAACACGAACGCCGGGCTGCTGGGCGCCACACAGGAAGCACAGCGGATGCTGCTAAAAAAATGACTGGATTGCCGCCATGCGGCGTTGTTCATCGTTGCATATGAATAACTATGCGCCTCCTCGCGCCTTGCCTGACGCCAATCCAGTCATTTTTAGCTCCCCGCCGGTTTATTGATTTGAACCTATGTAGCAATACTTCTGACGCAATACACTGTCGGCAGTATCAGACCGGTTTGCCGTCGGCTCGCGGTCGCCAGTAAAGAGGCGCATAGCGGGTTGCCCAGAGGATGAAGCAGATCAGCCAGGATAATCCCGCCAACAGGTAGAAGCCGGGACCCATGCCGCCAGCGGCAGGCAGAAGATCAGGAAGTATCCGGAACAAAGCTGCGGTCTGAAACCCGATAAACAGCAGCCAGCTGAGTTTATCCAGCACCAGTGGATGTCCCGAATGCCCAAGCGTGACGCGCGACGCCATGCCTAGCACCATGCCGGCGAAATACCCGATTGCCAGCGCATGCAACGGTGCGAGGCCAAATATCAACAGTTTCCCGCCACTTGCAAAGAACGCCAGACTTTGCGTAGCGTACAGCAGCATCGACAGACCCAGCCAGGCAAATGCGATATGCAGCACCGCCAGGAGGTGAATACGGAAGCTGCGCAATAACCCCCACGTAAAAGACAAGTATATGGCGCCGGCGGCCAGCGGCAAATCAAACATCCACAGGTATGAGAATGCCTCCCCCCATAACTGCAATATTCCGTGGCCTGCGGAACAGGCAAGCATCAGCCAGAGTATCCAGTACGGCCTTACCAGAACATAATTCTCAAGTACCCGGCTGGAGAAAAATGGAATCATGCGGTGGCTGACGGTCATGATAATCGGCAGTATAAAAAACCAGATGCCAGCGGTGCGGGAAAAATTCAGCAGCGCCGGGTTTTCCGTCAGCAACCACAGCAGATAAGCAGCGATCCCCAGCCAGCCGGACACGAGCGCGACACCGGCCGCCAGGGCGTGGCGCCTGTCCTGGTCTTTCGCCTTGAACAAGACGCATAGCAACGCATAAACCGCTATACTGAATCCTGCCAGCAGCACTGCAACGCCTGCGGCCACGATCAGCTTCCCGAGCGCCAAACCGGGATAAAAAAACGCAATACCTGCCGCCATCAGCAGGCTGGAGGCGGCATGGCGCCGTGGTGGAATCTTTTCTCCATTCATCCAGTTGGGAAAGGTAGTGAACAGAAAGCCCAAAATAAAGAATGAGAAAAAGCCATAGATCATCAGGAAGGCATGCGCCCAAATCGGCGCTACGCTCCATGTCAACGCGGCGCCCGCGATACCGTAGCGTCCGGCAAGATCGATTACCCACCATAACAGTGTGAGCACCCCCTGCAGCGCCCCTGCCAGGAACATGCCACGATGGGGCGCGTCAGCGAGATGGTGCCAATAGGGTGCGTGGCTATTCATGTAGGTTTCTCGACGTTCGAGTACTTAGCCCGGATGTTTCATAAATTTACGCGCGCCCTTGCTGGTCTTTTGTTTCGTATGAAACATCCGGGCTAGATTAAGCCGATTATTTTACTTGAGAGAAAGTTTTCAGTATATGAATAAGGCATTTACCAAAGAAGCCGAGCCGGTTGATGATCCTGGCGAAGAAGCGGTCGCCAATCCTCTGCCCGCCGGCAGCAGAAACTACATCACACCGGGCGGCCACGCGCGGTTGATGGACGAGTTTCTGTGGTTGATGAACAAAGAGCGCCCGCAGGTGACGGCTACCGTATCGTGGGCCGCCGGCAATGGCGATCGTTCGGAAAATGGCGATTATATCTACGGTAAGAAGCGCCTGCGTGAGATCGACCGGCGCATTCGTTTTCTTACCCGGCGTCTGGATATGGCCGAGGTCGTGGATCCCGCCGCGCCGAGGGAAGATGCGGAGCGGATTTTCTTCGGCGCCACGGTTGCGTTCGCCAATCAGGCAGGCGAAGAAAAAACGGTCTCGATCGTGGGCGTTGACGAGATCGACACTTCAAAAGGCTACATCAGCTGGATTTCGCCGATGGCGCGAGCGCTGATCAAGGCGCGGGAAGGTGATGTGGTAACACTGCATGCACCGGGCGGGGTTGAAGAACTGGAGATTCTGGATGTCAAATACCGGACGATTCCGATGGAGCCGTTCGCTCAGGGCTGACGGGAGAAGTGGGCGGATGAGGGCGTCAATGCGCTTCACTTATTGTCCTCCTGCACGTTATGTTTGTTGGCGGTTATCGCGGGTTTTGTTAGCAAGTGTTTTGTGAGAGCTCATTCAGAGACGCCCTTGATTGACGATGAAACTCATTACCTCTCGCGATAATCCGTTCTTCAGGCGACTCATCAAGCTGGAAGATTCCCCCCGGCAACGCAGAACCACCGGTTTGACGCTTCTTGACGGCATTCATCTGGTCAACGCCCATCAACTCGCGCGAGGAGCGCCGAAAAGCCTGATCGTGAGCGAGTCGGGTTGCGAGGATGCGGAGATAAAGCGCTTGCTGGCGGAGCGGGAGCCGGAAACAGACACGAATGTGGTTGTGTTGAGCGATGCCTTATTCCGCGAGATTTCTCCGGTAAAAACGCCCACCGGCATCATGGCGCTGATATCCATCCCTTCGGCCGAACCCCTTCCCATGCCTAAGAGTGGAAGGGATGAAGGGGGTGACGCTTTTTGTGTACTGCTCGAAGCCATGCAGGATCCGGGGAA
>JAKDLC010000195.1 GCA_030453055.1 Nitrosospira sp. | reverse complement strand
TTATGATTAATAACAATATTTCGTATTATTTGACGCTCACCTTCCGGGTGAGGCCGCTACCAACTACCGGATTTAGGTCTAAACTGCCGCCGCGCCGCCGACAATTTCGGACAATTCCTTGGTAATGGCGGCCTGGCGCGATTTATTGTAAATCAACGTCAATTCGTCTATCACGTTGCCCGCATTATCCGATGCGGCCTTCATCGCCACCATTCGCGCCGATTGTTCGGAAGCCATGTTTTCCGTCAATGCCTGGTAAATCAGCGCCTCCACGTACCGCACCATGATGTCGTCGATCACCGGCTTGGCTTCAGGTTCGTAAATATAGTCCCACACGCCGCGCTGCCCTTTGGGAGCCTCGCCGCCTCTGAGGCGCTCGTCGGAGAGTGGGAGCAACTGCTCCATCACCGGCTCCTGTTTCATCGTATTGATAAAACGAGTGTAAAAAATGTACACGCGATCGAAGCGATCCTGGGTATAACCATCCAGTATGACTTTTACCGCACCAATCAGTTTCTCCAGATCCGGCGTATCTCCCAAGCTTATGACGTGTGAAATTACATTGGCGCCAAGCCGGTTCATGAATCCAAAACCCTTGTTGCCGATACAGCACGCCTCGATCTGTTCACCCTCCGCTTCCCATCCTTTCATTTTGCTAACCGCCATGCGCAGCACGTTCGTATTGAGCCCGCCGCACAAACCTTTGTCAGACGTCACTACGACAATGCCGATACGCTTTACCGTGTCACGCTCGATCAGAAACGGATGATGATACTCGGTATTCGCGCGACTCATGTGTGCCGCGACGTTGCGTATCTTTTCGCCGTAGGGACGCGCCTTTTTCATGCGCTCCTGCGCTTTGCGCATTTTGGAGGCCGCCACCATTTCCATGGCGCGCGTGATCTTTTGCGTATTTTTTACGCTTTTGATCTTGTTGCGTATTTCTCTACTGCCAGCCATCGGTTAATAGGTTCCGTTCAATACGTTCCGTTCTTCTTGAAATCCTGAATCGCGGCATCGAGTTCTTTCTCGGTCGTCGCATCGAGGTCTTTGGTGGTTTCTATTTTTTCCATAATGGCGCCATACTTACCGCGTATGTAGCCTTTCAACGCCGACTCGAACGCCAGAGCGCGCTTGACTTCAACATCGTCCAGATATCCCTTGTTGACAGCGAACAGCGTGAGCGCCATTTCGGATACGCTCAAGGTGGCGTACTGCGCCTGCTTCATCAATTCCGTCACCATTTTGCCGCGTTCCAGTTGCTTGCGCGTCGCCTCATCGAGGTCGGAAGCAAATTGCGCGAATGCCGCAAGCTCGCGATATTGCGCCAATGCAAGACGCACGCCGCCGCCCAGCTTTTTAATAACCTTGGTCTGTGCCGCGCCGCCTACGCGCGACACCGAAACCCCCGCATTGATGGCGGGGCGGATACCGGCGTTGAATAAATCAGTTTCCAGAAAAATCTGGCCATCGGTAATTGAAATGACATTGGTGGGCACGAAGGCGGTTACGTCGCCCGCCTGGGTTTCGATCACCGGGAGCGCGGTAAGCGAGCCGGTTTTACCTTTGACCGCGCCATTGGTGGCTTTTTCCACATATGCTGCGCTGACTCGCGCGGCACGTTCCAGCAAACGCGAGTGCAAATAAAACACATCACCGGGATACGCTTCCCGTCCGGGCGGGCGCCGCAATAGCAGTGAGATCTGCCGGTAGGCCCATGCCTGCTTGGTCAGATCGTCATAAATAATGAGGGCGTCTTCCCCCTTGTCACGGAAATACTCACCCATGGTGCAGCCGGAATAAGGCGCAATGAATTGCATCGCCGCCGATTCGGACGCGGTGGCCGCCACCACAATGGTGTACTTCATCGCTCCATGCTCTTCCAGCTTGCGTACCACGTTGGCGATTGACGAGGCCTTCTGTCCGATCGCGACGTAGATGCAAACCATGTTCTCGCCCTTCTGGTTAATGATCGCGTCGACCGCCACCGCAGTCTTGCCTGTCTGGCGGTCCCCGATGATCAATTCGCGCTGACCACGCCCAACGGGAACCATGGCGTCAATCGACTTGAGCCCGGTTTGCACTGGCTGATTCACCGATTGGCGCCATATGACGCCCGGCGCGATTTTTTCGATCGGCTCGGAGCGCTGGGTGGCTATCGGGCCTTTGCCGTCGATCGGCTGCCCAAGCGCGTTGACTACCCGGCCCAACAATTCTTCACCTACCGGCACCTCCAGAATACGGCCGGTACACTTGACGGTATCGCCTTCGGTAATATGCTCGTATGAGCCCATGATCACCGCGCCCACCGAGTCGCGCTCCAGATTGAGCGCGAGTCCGAACGTATTACCGGGGAATTCCAGCATCTCGCCCTGCATCACGTCAGAGAGACCATGGACACGCACGATACCGTCGGTCACTGAAACGATGGTGCCCTGGGTGCGAACTTCCGCGGAGGCGGCGAGTCCCTCGATTCTGCTTTTAATCAGTTCACTGATTTCGGATGGATTCAATTGCATTTCGATAACTCCTAGCTTTTACCGCGTACGGAGGCATCGAGCACTTCGTCGCCGATTTCAACTTTCACTCCACCTATCAATTGCGGATCGATGCTTACCTTCGCTTCTATTTTGCGCTTGAATTTGATTTCAAGGTTAGCGACCAGATCTTTCAATTGCTCATCAGTCATGGCAAACGCCGAAATAATTTGCGCCCCCAACACGCCCTCGTGTTGGGTCTTGAGCTGCTCGAACAATTCACTCACTTGGGGCAACATTTGGACTCGGCCGTTTTCCGCCAACAGCAAAACGAAATTGCGGCCTTCGTCGTTGAGCTTGTCGCCGCATATGCCTAGAAGCAGTTCGCCCAATCGCCTGCTCGAAACCTTCGGGTTACCGATGAGCGCACGAACGCGTTCGTCAGCAGCGATAGCAGCCGCATATTGCAGCATGCCGGACCAGGCAGGCAGCGCTTCTTTGGCTTTGGCCAGCCTGAAGACGGCCTCGGCATAGGGTCGTGCGATGGTGCGGGCCTCAGCCATCGCTCACAGCTCCGCTTTGATGGATGCAAGTAAATCGGCGTGCGTTTTGGCATCCACTTCCCGATGCAGGATTTTGGCGGCGCCCGCCACGGCCAGATCCGCCACGTGCTGACGCAATGTTTCCCTGGCGCGAAATACTTCCTGCTCGACCTCCGCCTTGGCGCCGGTGAGAATACGATTGCCTTCATCCTGGGCGGCCACCTTCGCCTCCTCGATAATCTGAGAAGCACGTTTTTCCGCCTGGGCGATCACGTCCGCCGCCTGCTGCTTGGCGTCCTTCACCACATCGGCGGAACGATGGCTGGCTAACTCCAGTTCACGTTTGCCGCGCTCGCCCGCAGCCAGACCGTCGGCGATCGTTTTCTGCCGGTTTTCTATCGCGCGCATCAGGGGCGGCCAGACAAACTTGACCGTGAACCAGATAAATATGGCAAACGTCATTGCCTGAGCAAAAAGGGTAAAGTTGATGTTCATGGCTGGCCTCTGCGAATGGCGCCGGACGCGGGCATTATTATTTGATGACCGCCAGCAGCGGATTGCCGAATGCAAAGAGCATCGCCAGACCAACGCCGATGATAAAGGAGGCGTCGATCAACCCCAGCAGCAGGAACACTTTGCCTTGTAGCGTCGGAATCATTTCCGGCTGACGTGCAGCGCCCTCAAGGAAGCTGCTGCACATGATACCGATACCGATACAGGCGCCGGCGGCGCCAAGGCCGATCATCAGGCCGATACCGATGCCCGTGTAGGCCTGAATCATCGCCAAGTATTGCAAGTTTTCCATCTCGTTTTCCTCTCGTCGTGATAATAAATAGTAGTTTGTGATAACGCGATAAAGATCAATGCGACTCGTGCGCCATGGAAAGATAGACCACCGTCAGCATCATGAAAATGAACGCTTGCAATGTGACGATCAAAATATGGAAAATGGCCCATCCCACTCCCAGCAGCGTGCCGAACAAGGTGCCGACCAGGCCGGTGGCGGCCCACATGCCAATCAGCAGAAAAATGATCTCGCCGGCGTAGATGTTCCCGTAAAGACGCAGTGAGTGGGAGAGCGGCTTGGAAACATATTCGACCAGATTGAACAGAATGTTGACTGGCCACAACAGCGGATTCTTGCCGAACGGGGTACAAACCAATTCATGTATCCAGCCGAACAATCCTTTGACTTTTACGTTGAAAAAAATCATCAGCAACCATACCGAGAGGGCCAGTGCAAACGTAGTGTTGATGTCGGTGGTAGGCACACTGCGCCAGTTGTGCAGACCGAATACTTCGTAGAATCCGGCCATGATATCGATCGGCAAAAGGTCCATGGTATTCATCATGAGCACCCACACGAATACGGTGAGGGCCGCGGGCGCAACAAACGCGTGCCGGTCGCCATGAAAGGTGCTTTTGACCTGCTCATCGATGAATTCGATGGCCAGTTCGACAAATGCCTGACGCTTGCCGGGAACCCCGGATGTCGCGCCGCGCACCACCCACCACAGGAAACCGAAACTGATGACGCCCAGCAATATCGACATCGCCAGCGTATCGACATGAAGCGTCCAGAACGCACCTTCACCCACCGAGCTGGTCAGGTTGGTCAGGTGGTGAGCCATGTAGGAGGTAGGGGTAAGTTCCGTGCCTGATGCCATTTTTATTTATTGTCTGTTCAAACTATTTCAAACTATCTGGTTTCAGCGGCCTTTGCGTCATCCGTGACGAATAACGCCATACCGAAAATTAAAACGGTCACTGCGAAGGTTCCTATAAAGCCAACCGCAACGACATCTTTGTAAAGCGTCAAAACAAGCCACAGCAAAATAAACATGATAATGATCTTTACCGCTTCTGC
>JAKDLC010000194.1 GCA_030453055.1 Nitrosospira sp. | reverse complement strand
GATTGGCGTCAGACAAGGCGCGAGGAGGCGCATAGTTATTCATATGCAACGACGAGCAACGCAGTATGGCGCCAATCTAGTCATTTTTAAGTAGCGATATCTCTGACTCACTACACTACTAAACCCCTGCACATTCTATTTCAGGCTGAAGTCAGCTTGGCGTATTCCAGCGATAACCACTTGACGCCGGCGCGGAATTTGACCTCAACGCGGGCATCCGCGCCGTGACCTTCGCAGTTGACTATCACGCCCGCGCCGAATTTGGCGTGAACCACGTTCTGCCCCACCCGCCAAGGCGACGCCGCCGAATCCTGAATGTTCGACGCGCGAGGTTGCATACCATAACCCGGCTCCCGGCTTGGTCCTTGCTTCCTGACTCCCCATTCCTGATTTCTGGTTGCCGCCTTCTGCACCGGTTGCAGCCACTTGAGCAAGTTATCCGGAATCTCCCGCAAGAAACGCGACGGAATGTTATAGCGGGTCTGGCCGTGCAGCATGCGGCTTTGGGCGAAACTCAAATACAACCGCCGCCGCGCCCGGGTTAACGCCACATACATTAAACGCCGCTCCTCCTCCATGCCTCCCGCTTCGTTGCGACTGTTATCGTGAGGAAACAAGCCGTCTTCCAGCCCGCTCAGGAACACACTGTGAAATTCCAACCCCTTGGCCGAATGTACCGTCATCAACTGCAGCGCATCCTGACCGCTGCCAGCCTGATGCTCGCCGGCTTCCAGCGATGCATGGGTCAGGAATGCCACGAGGCTGTCGTCCTCGATCTCGTGTACGAAGCTGGTGGCGGCAGTGATCAACTCGTTGAGGTTTTCCAGGCGCTCGGCTCCCTCGCGTTCGGCGTGATAATGCGCCGCCAACCCGCTATGCTCCAGCATGTGTTCGACGATTCCCGGTAATGGCAGCGTTTTGCAGATCCGGCGCATCGATTCGATCAACTCAGCAAAGCCCTCGACTCCTTTCCTTGTTGGCTTGCCCGCCGCTCCGCTTCCCTCGAACCGGGCCGGGATTCCATCTCCTGAATCCGGTATGAAGGTTGTCCTGGTACTGCATTTCTGTAGCATTGACGTCCACAAACTTCCACCGTGCCGCTTGGCGTCATCCTGTAATAGTTCCACGCTCCGCATGCCGATGCCGCGTACGGGGAAATTGATGATCCGGAGCAGCGCATTATCATCGTGGGGGTTGGCTATCAGCCGCAAATACGCCAGGGCGTGCTTGATCTCCTGCCGCTCGAAGAAACGCATACCGCCATATACCCGATAAGCCAATGAGGCATTGAACAAAGCGTGCTCCAGCACGCGCGATTGCGCGTTGGAGCGGTATAGCAACGCGATCTGGGACAACGCCACGCCTTCCGCATGAAGCGATTTTACTTCGTCCACGATAAACGCAGCTTCATCGAAATCGGTTGGCGCGTTAACCACTCGTATCGGTTCGCCATGTCCTTCCGAAGTCCAGAGATTTTTACCGAGACGACCGCTATTGTTGCGTATCAGCGTGTTGGCCGCATCCAGTATGTTGCCGTGCGAGCGATAATTCTGCTCCAGTTTGATGATTTTAGAAATATCGAAATCTCTCTCGAAGTCTTTCATATTGCCGGTATTCGCACCACGAAATGCATAAATACTCTGATCATCATCGCCGACTGCAAATACAGCGGCGTGGTCGCCCGCAAGCAACTTTAACCATCGGTACTGCAACCGGTTGGTGTCCTGAAATTCATCCACCAGAATATGGTTGAATCGGCCACGATAGTGCTCGCGCAGATGTTCGTTACGGGTCAGCAACTCGTAACTGCGCAAGAGCAGTTCGGCGAAATCCACGACGCCTTCTTTATTGCATTGCTGCTCGTAAAACAGGTAAAACTCAGCCATGTTGCGTGTGAAATCGTCGTAAGCTTCGACCTGATACGCTCTTAGCCCTTCTTCTTTTGCGCTATTGATGAACCACTGCACCTGACGCGGAGGAAATTTTGCGTCATCCGCGCTGAGATTTTTCAAGATACGCTTGATAACCGCAACCTGATCGGCAGAATCCAGAATCTGGAAAGCCTGTTGCAACCCCGCATCCTGATGGTGGGCGCGCAGCATGCGGTTGCACAGGCCATGGAAAGTGCCCACCCACATGCCTCGCGTATTGATCGGCAGCATGGAAGAAACGCGGGTGAGCATTTCCTTCGCTGCCTTGTTGGTAAAAGTGACGGCCAATATGCCGTGAGGACTGACTTGACCGGACTGTATTAAATGCGCGATGCGCGTGGTGAGCACTCGCGTCTTGCCGCTACCCGCACCCGCCAGGACCAGTGCGGACTGATGCGGCAGGGTAACGGCTTCAAGCTGCTCAGGATTTAATGCTGAAAGTAGGGAAGACATAAAGAGCAAATTTTTCCGGGACAAGATTGCGACCGGAATTTTGCGATTATTTGCGTCGGCTTTCCGTCACCAGACTCAGAATCAATGGCGTTAATATCAATTCTATGGCCAACCCCATTTTTCCGCCCGGAACGACAATCGTATTCGGACGCGACATGAATGAGTTGTGTACCATGGAAAGCAGGTAAGGAAAATCCACGTTTTTGGGATCGCGAAAACGAATCACGACAAAACTTTCATCCAGGGTCGGGATATCGCGCGCAATGAATGGGTTGGACGTGTCAACCGTGGGCACTCGCTGAAAATTGATATGAGTGCGTGAAAATTGCGGAGTAATGTAATACACATAATCGTGCATGCGGCGGAGGATGGTATGGGTCACCGCTTCCACCGAATAACCGCGCGCGCTCATGTCGCGATGTATTTTCTGGATCCATTCCAGATTGACGATGGGCACAACACCTATCAGTAAATCCACGTACGCCGCTACATCCGCGGTGTCGCTCTTCACTCCGCCATGCAGACCCTCATAAAACAGCATATCGGAACCCGGCTCTATCGATGTCCATGGGGTGAACGTACCCGACTTCTGCTGGTAGGGCGCGGCTTCTTCGTCATTATGCAGATATAGGCGGGTTTTACCGCCCCCGCTCTCGCCGTATTCCTTGAACAATGCCTCCAGTTTCTCGAATTCGTTGGCTTCCGGGCCGAAATGACTGATGGGATGACGGCCGTCCTTCTCCGATTCGGCTACGGCTTTCTTCATTGCATCGCGATCATAGCGATGAAAACTGTCGCCCTCTACCACCGCGGCAACCAGTTTCTCGCGACGAAAAATATGCTCGAAACTATTTTTGACCGTCGACGTACCGGCGCCGGACGATCCGGTAACGGCGATAACAGGGTATTTTTGTGACATGCAACACTCTCCTCGGACGATAAAACAATAAAAATGCGAAAGTACTCCGCGCCAATAAGCTCGCCGAATCCGGTACGTCGCTGGCAGCGCTTTTTATCGATATAATACCTGTTTTCCTGAGAATTTTGGTAGGAAGGCAAAGATTAATTCCATTGCACCGGACAGCAATGGTTGCCCTTAAGTTTGACATTCTCCCGAGTCCGGCATAAAATTCTCGGTTATCCAAATAAGCAGGGTGAGCTTGTGAAAACCTTTTCGGCCAAACCACATGAAGTGACCCACGACTGGTTCGTGATTGACGCAGCCGACAAGGTGCTGGGACGGCTCGCTGCGGAGATTGCGCATCGTCTGCGAGGCAAGCATAAGCCCATCTTCACTCCCCATGTGGACACCGGCGATTTTATCGTAGTAATCAATGTCGACAAGCTGCGCATCACGGGGAACAAGGCGGAAGACAAGACTTATTACCGTCATAGCGGTTATCCGGGCGGCATTTACGAGACCAATTTCGCCAAAATGCACGCGCGCTTTCCGGAGCGGCCACTGGAAAAAGCAGTCAAGGGCATGTTGCCGAAAGGCCCGCTCGGCTATGCCATGTTAAAGAAACTCAAGATTTACGCGGGCGCCGCGCACCCGCACGCGGCGCAACAGCCGCGACAACTCGAGGTCAGGGCTTGATATCATGAACGAAACCTATAATTACGGTACCGGTCGTCGCAAAAGTGCGGTGGCGCGGGTATTCATCAAACCTGGCACGGGTTTGATCACTGTCAATAACAAACCAGTCGATGATTTTTTTTCCCGGGAAACGGGCCGCATGGTGGTTCGTCAGCCGCTCGAGTTGACTGGAAACCTTACAAGCTTTGACATCATGGTCAACATCCATGGGGGCGGTGAATCCGGCCAGGCCGGAGCGGTGCGCCACGGCATTACCCGCGCATTGATTGACTTTGACGCCACGCTTAAACCCCTATTAAGCAACGCCGGTCTGGTTACACGCGATGCGCGTGAAGTGGAACGAAAGAAGGTTGGCCTGCGAAAGGCGCGCCGGCGCAAGCAATTTTCCAAACGATGAATTTTTTGCGCATACGCCATACGTCAAAAGCCGCCTGTTCCTGGCGGCTTTTTTTCTTATAATCGATCGATCGGCTGCATTTCCATGCAGGTAATCCTGAATAAAAACCTTGGGACTTTATGCTTAAAATCGGTATCGTAGGCGGAACCGGTTATACCGGCGTCGAGTTACTGCGCATTCTGTCGCAGCATCCCGACGTGGGCATACACGCGATCACGTCGCGCAAAGAAGCCGGGGTGGCCGTAGCCGAAATGTTTCCCAGCTTACGCGGGCGAGTGCCGCTTAAATTCTGTGACCCGGCTGAAGCCGGTCTGGACAAATGCGACATCGTGTTCTTCGCCACACCCAACGGTATCGCCATGCAACAGGTTAGATCGTTGCTGGATGCAGGTGTGCGGGTGATCGATCTGGCTGCCGATTTTCGTATCGAGGACGTCGCGGTATGGGAAAAATGGTATGGCATGCCGCATGCGTGCCCCGATCTGGTGGCGGAGGCTGTCTATGGCCTGCCTGAACTCAATCGGGACAGAATCAAAGGTGCGCGGCTGATA
>JAKDLC010000193.1 GCA_030453055.1 Nitrosospira sp. | reverse complement strand
GGTGGTGTTGTTCGGTATTACCGTAAAACTTCCGCTTCCAATAATCGATAACGTCGTCCCGCTGCCGTTGGAAGTGGTGCTCGTCAGCGATAAATCCGCATCGAAACCGCGCAATGCGGACGCGCTGGCACATGATCCAAGTCGGCATGATCGGTCTAATGGACAGACTAACCCGGATAGTGGCGGCAACATCAACCGCGACCGTCGCGTCAAGACACCGTTTCCCCTGTCGCCGGTAGTTGAATCGGTTAAATCCGCGCAGGAATTGGGTCGCGTCAAGACACCGTTTCCCCTGTCGCCGGCAGTTAAGGAAGAGGTGATTGACGTGGCCGCCGCCATGCCGGCAACGGAACAACTTGAACAAGAGGCCGAGAGGCTGATGACTGCGGTCAATAGGGATCAGAACGCGCATCAAGCTGAATCTCATACAGCGCTATTCGAACAGAATCAGCATCGGAATATAATCGGCGCCGGCGATCTCGTTCAGCGCAGCCTCGAAATTGCCCGTCTGGAAGCGCAAACTGTCCGGGATTACGAGGTCTACCAGAAACGTCCACAACGTAGATTCATCGGCGCCCGCACCAACGAATATCGCTTTGCCCGTTATGTCGAAGATTGGCGTGTCAAGGTAGAGCGGATCGGAAACCTCAATTATCCCGAAGCAGCGAGGCGGGAAAGGCTCTTTGGAAACTTGCAACTCACCGTCGGTATCAAGTCGGACGGCAGCGTCGAGTCTGTTGAAATAAACCGTTCATCAGGACAAAGAGTTCTGGATGAAGCGGCGATACGCATCGTTAAACTGGCGGGGCAAAACGGGTTCGCTCCCTTTCCACCCGACATCAGCCGGGATACCGATATCCTGCATATTACCCGCATCTGGGCATTTACGCGCGAGGACGGGCTGACAACCCAATAGTTTGCGTGGGTGTGCGGGTCCAGGGTTGTCGTTGATATCGTCGCGTAAAATCCACCAAGTATTTTGCTGATGTCCGATTTTTATGCCGTGATCGGCAATCCCATCGCTCACAGTAGGTCGCCGTTGATTCACGCCGCGTTTTCCCGACAGACCGGTCAGGATATGCGTTATGAAGCGATACTCGCTCCGCTGGATGCGTTCGCCGCAACGGTATCGATTTTCCGGCAGCGCGGCGGCAAAGGCATGAACGTGACTGTTCCGTTCAAACTTGAAGCCTGCAGGATTTCGAACCGTCTGACAGAGCGGGCCGGCGCCGCCCAGGCGGTTAACACACTTGTATTTGACGCCGGTGAGATTCTCGGCGACAACACGGATGGCGCCGGATTGATGCGAGACATCACGGTCAATCGGAAATTTTCGCTTACCGCCAAGCGGGTGCTGCTAATGGGTGCAGGCGGAGCGGCCCGTGGCGCAATGCTGCCGCTACTGGAACACGAGCCGTCCATGTTGACCATCGCCAATCGCACCAAACAAAAGGCTTACGAATTACAACAACAATTCTCGTACTACGGAAACGTCGTATCCGGCGATTACTCCGATCTTCGTGGAGAACGATTCGATCTCATCATTAACGCCACCTCTGCCAGCCTGCATGGCAAACTGCCGCTGTTGCCGGCCGGCATTTTCGCCATGGAATCGCTGGCCTACGACATGATGTATGGCGATGAACGCACCCCTTTTCTGCAATTCGCAAAACAGCAAGGCGTCGCGCGACTGGCGGATGGTATCGGCATGCTGGTGGAGCAGGCGGCGGAAGCATTTTTTTTGTGGCGAGGTATAAGGCCGGAGACGGCTTCCGTAATCGATGCTATGCGTGAAAAATTCAAAGTGTGACAGTGCGCCAAACACATGCAGCTCGGAACAAGCCGCCCGCCTCGCCGCCATGATTCCCGGTCCACGCTTCCAGAGACAGTTGTCGCGGTAAACCGTGACTACTGAAAAGTACTGATATCATTTTCAGCCGGATGGCGCTGGCGCGGATTCCGTAACAATTTCCTCGCCGGCTCGCCGGCAAAATGCGGCGTGCTTTGCGTTCATCCGCCTCCCTGTCATAATACTCGCCCCAATTTTCCCTACAATCAGGCAATCCTGTCCCAGGGCGATCCGCCATGACCAAAGCAAATAACCTCCGGGAACCCGACAGCCTGCAAGAGACCTTGCAGCGGTTGAACCATTTGTTGCACAAGCACAAGTTGGTGAAAGGTCTCGTGCATACGCAGCAAATGCCGCGCCAGGAGCTGGTCGAAGCGTTAGTGCATAAGCAGAATATGGCGGAACTGCAAAACCTTCTCGACAAGCTGCATCCTGCCGATGTTGCGCATATTCTGGAAGCCATGCCGCTCGAAGACCGTCTTTTGATCTGGGAACTGGTCAAGGCGGAGCGTGACGGCGAAATTCTTCTGGAGGTCTCGGATGCGGTACGCGAAACGCTTATCGCCACAATGGATAGCGACGAGATGCTGGCCGCGACGGGGCAGCTCGATGCTGACGAAATCGCCGATCTCGCGCCAGATTTGCCGCGTTATGTTCTCGAAGATGTATTCCAGTCGCTGCCCATGGAGGAACGCGAACACCTACGCGCCGCGATGTCCTACCCGGAAGATGCGGTGGGGGCGCTGATGGATTTCGATGTCGTTACCATCCGCGAGGACGTGACACTCGAAGTCGTACTGCGTTATCTGCGTCGTTTGGACGAACTGCCTGATCACACGGACCAACTGTTCGTGGTCGATCGGAACGAGCACCTCAAAGGTGTGCTGCCGGTGAACCGCCTGCTGGTAAGCGACCCCGATGCCAAAGTAGGGTCGGTGATGAGTACGGAAATGGTGAAGCTCCGCCCAAACGACAATGCGCACGAGGCGGCGCAGGCATTCGAGCGCTATGATCTCGTTTCCGCTTCGGTGGTGAATGTGGAGAACAAACTGGTAGGGCGCGTTACTGTCAATGCAGTGGTGGACTTTATCCGCGAGCAATCGGAAAGCGAAGCGCTGAATCTGGCTGGGCTTAGAGAAGAAGAAGATCTGTTTGCGCCGGTATGGAAAAGCTTGAAGAACCGTTGGACCTGGCTGGCCATTAATTTGGTAACCGCATTTATTGCGTCGCGCGTGATCGGCGTGTTTGAAGACTCGATCGAGAAACTGGTGGCGCTGGCGGCGCTAATGCCGATCATTGCCGGTATCGGCGGCAATTCCGGCAATCAGACCATTACGATGATCGTGCGTGCACTCGCCTTGGGGCAGCTCAATGCGGGCAATGCGCGCAAACTGTTCGCCAAGGAAATTGGCGTGAGCGCCGTGAATGGCTTGGTATGGGGGAGCGTGGTCGGGTTATTCGCCTTTTTCATTTACCGCAGTGTTCCCCTTGGTCTCGTGATGACACTGGCGATGATATTGAATTTGCTGCTGGCGGCGTTACTGGGCGTGTTGATTCCGATGACGCTGCATAAACTAGGCCGTGACCCGGCAGCGGGTTCCAGCGTGATGATTACCGCAGTCACCGACAGTGGAGGGTTTTTTATCTTCCTGGGACTTGCCACAATATTTTTGGTGTAGCAGTGTAGCGGTGTAGCGGTGTAGTCAGGGCAGAATTTTCTCGCCGGCGATCAGTTGTTCGATGGATTCGCGCTCGCGGATCAGATGAATTCGGTCGCCGTCCACCATCACCTCGGCGGCACGAGGGCGAGTATTGTAATTTGAGCTCATGCTCATGCCGTAGGCGCCGGCAGACATGATGGCGAGCAAATCTCCCTGAGCCAGCGAGAGTTTCCGGTCATGTCCCAGAAAATCGCCTGTTTCGCAAACAGGGCCGACAATCTGATAAGTTTTAATGTCATTCCGGTTTGCGATAACCGGAAGAATTTCATGGTAGGCATCGTACAGCGCCGGGCGCATCAGGTCATTCATGGCGGCGTCCACGATGGCGAAATTCCGATAAGGGGTATGTTTGAGATATGCAACACGCGTAAGCAGCACGCCGGCATTCCCCACAAGCGCGCGGCCAGGTTCTATCAGGATACGCTGGTTACGCTGGCCGACCGCGCTACACAATGCCGCGACATAATCTCGCGCCGGTGGCGGGCTTTCTCCGGCATAACGAATCCCCAGCCCGCCGCCCAAATCCAGATGATCGATTGGTAATCCTTGGGTTTCGAGGCGATCCAGCAGGCCAAGTATTTTCCCGCAAGCCTCGACGAAGGGATCGAGTTCGGTCAATTGCGAACCGATGTGGCAATCCAGTCCCGTAATGCGTACGTTGGCAAACTCTCGGGAAGAGAGATAAAGCCTCTCCGCTTCGTCAAAGGGAATGCCAAATTTATTTTCCTTGAGGCCCGTGGAAATATAAGGGTGTGTTTTCGCGTCTACGTCCGGGTTGACTCGCAGGCTCACCGGCGCGATTTTATTCATCTCGCCCGCTACCCGGTCCAATACCACCAGCTCCGGTTCCGCTTCCACGTTGAAGCAGAGTATCCCCGCGGCAAGCGCTGCCCGCATTTCGTCCGGCTGTTTGCCCACGCCGGAAAAGACGACCTTTTGCGGATCGCCCCCCGCTTTCAGCACCCGCAGGAGCTCGCCCCCCGAGACCGTATCGACGCCGCCGCCGCGGGGGGCGAAGAAATTCAGAATGGCCAGATTGGAATTGGCTTTGACCGCATAGCACACCAGATGGTCGCGCCCGGCAAAAGCGGCGTCGAATTCCTCGTACGCGGCAATAAGCGCCGCCCGCGAATAAACGTAACAAGGCGTGCCGAATTCCTCCGCAATGCGGTCCAGTTGAACCGATTCACCATAAAGCCGGGCATTGCGATAATCAAACGCTGGAAAACCGCTCACTTCCTTTTCTCTTCATCCAGCGATTGTTGTGGCTGTGGCTGTGATGTTTGCGGCGATTGCGGCGATTGTTGAGGGGGCGCTTCTTGCGGAAGGTAGAGAGGCCCTTTCAGGCCGCAGGCGCCAAGCAGCAAAACCAGCAAGGAAGCAGT
>JAKDLC010000192.1 GCA_030453055.1 Nitrosospira sp. | reverse complement strand
CAACAAGGTTATCAAGGAAGTCGCTCGCAATCTGTCCGAGGCGCAGCAGAACACCAAGATGTACGAAATTGCCGAAAGACTGGAAACCGTGATGTGGGATATCAAAAAAATGTTCCCCAACCTCGACTGGTTCTCCGCGGTGAGTTATCACATGATGGGCGTGCCGACCGCCATGTTCACGCCGCTGTTTGCGATTGCCCGCACCAGCGGCTGGGCTGCGCACATTATCGAACAACGCATCGATAACAAAATCATCCGGCCTTCGGCGAATTACATCGGACCGGAGGATCGGAAATTTGTTGCGATTTCAAAACGTACGTAGTCGAGCCAAGCGGATCGGGACAATGACATAAGTCTGGACTTGCGATGACACGATACTCGCATGCTTGCGGAGTCGACGAATGATTCTCGATTTGACTCAAAATCTTCCTTCTATGCCTCAAGGGCAGGATTTTTTCCTCGCACGCCAACCTATATTGGATCGGGATCAGAGTCTCATCGCTTATGAGTTATTATTCCGCCGCGCGGAGACCGGCCCGGCAAATGTCATTAACGATTTACGGGGGACTGCCTCGCTAATCGCGCATGCTTCGGAGCTCGGGATCGGAAATGCAATTGGCAGCGCCCTTGGTTTTGTCAATGTAGACGCCGCCATGTTAATGAGTGATCTGGTTAATTTTTTGCCATGCGACAAAGTCGTATTGGAAATTCTTGAGACAGTTGAAGCAACCCCCGAGCTTATCCGGCGTGTCTCAGAATTAATGAATGCGGGATACGCATTTGCCCTGGATGATGTGATGACCCTCTCGGACGACATAGAGAAATTGCTGCCACTGGTCAAGATTATCAAAATCGATATTTCCGGCATGACCCAACCTGATCTGGCCATGTTGGTCAGCCAATTCAAGCAGGCCAAAAAATTACTTCTGGCTGAAAAAGTAGAGACGATCGAGCAGTTCCGGAGTTGTCGGGATCTTGGGTTCGATTACTACCAAGGCTATTACTTCGCCAAGCCGGTCATTCTGTCGGGCAAGAAGCTGAGTACGTCACAGTTGGCAATCATGCAATTGATGACATTACTAGCCAAAGATACCGATAACGCGGAAATCGAAAATAGCATTAAAAAGGAAGCATCACTCGTTCTATCCTTGCTCAGGCTGGTCAACACGGTGGGTATGGGTGTCACGAAGCGTATGGATTCGCTGGCTCAGGCTTTGATGGTGCTCGGCCGTGACCGGTTGCAGCAATGGTTACAAGTCCTCCTCTACACCGACAGCCGTAAAGATAATCGTTTCGCATCACCGCTTCTGTTGCTGGCAACGACGCGCGGCAAGTTTCTCGAACTCATCGCCGGAAAACTCGAGCCCGCCGATAAGAGCATTGCTGACGCCGCTTTTACGGTCGGCCTCATATCCCTGCTGGATGCCTTATTAGGACAGCCGATGAGAGATATTCTGGAACGGATCGTTGTGGGTAAGGATGTCAGCGAAGCGTTATTGTATCGCCAAGGGTTTTATGGTGATTTACTCAAGCTTTCCGAATATGTCGAACGACCCGACGAAGCTGGCCAACTGTTGGCGCCGTTACTTCTCAAGTTACAATTGTCGACTGAAGATCTTTATCTGCTGCAATTGGAAGCATTTGGATGGAGCAATAATTTATCGAGTTTGGTGCACTAAACCCGGCAAAAACTGCACTTTATAGAGACGGGTCAGGCTACGGTGGCGTGCAGTTTCAACCCCAGCGCGCTGACTACTTTCAGCACGGTAGCGAATTCCGGATTGCCTTCGCCAGAGAGTGCCTTGTAGAGCCCCTCGCGGCTAATCCCTGTATCACGGGCAACCTGACTCATGCCTTTGGCGCGGACAATATCGCCCAAGGCCGCTGTAATTAGCGCAGGGTCGCCTTCTTCCAGGCATGCCTCGAAATACAACACCATGTCCTCTTCGGTTTTCAGGTGCTCGACCACATCCCATTTGGTTAGTTCGACGTTACTCATGTTGGTTCCCTCAGTTTTCGCGCCAGTGTTAGCGACATCTTGCGATTGATTGGAGGCCATTGCGGTGATAACATAAATATTGTGCTACCCGAGCCGCGAAGTATCAAGTATTAAACGTAGGAGGATTTAACCATGGCGGAAGGTTACTTTTCAGGCACCCCTAACACCGAATGGGTTCCAGCCGGCGACAAAGCTGACCGGAAAATGCGTTTGCTTGCTGATTTCTCATTCACCGACCCATCTGGCAACGTGTGGCTGGTGCCAGCAGGCTATGTCATCGATGGCGCAACGATTCCACGTCCTCTCTGGAGTCTTGTCGGCTCTCCCTATGTCGGCGACTACAGGCGGGCATCGGTAGTCCACGACAAGGCAAGAGCCGATGCGGACGACGCCGCGGCGCGGCGTGCAGCAGATCGCATGTTTTATCATGCATGCCGGGCGGGGGGTTGTTCAATCACACAGGCCACTCTCTTATATATCGCGGTGCGAACAGGGTCGTGGTTACGTCTGGTTCCCGGGTGGCGCGGAATTTCCAGTAGCGACGATGGGCCGCTGCTTGCTCGAAGCGCAGTTGACGAAAGGCTGGAAGCGGACTTTCGCCTGGCCGCGGAACAGGTGGTCGCACGGGGCGAAAGCGATGATCCGCTCGAAATAGAAGCGTGCACGGACGAGTGCATGTCACGGGTGACAGGTATCAATCTTAAAGGCAAGTAGGGCATACCGCCCGGTAATCGCAAGCTGTTGCGCCCAGCTTCAATCCCAACGCCCATACAACACATACAGCTTTCAGAACGGCAGCGAATCCTGGATGTCTTCGCCAGCGAGCGACTTGTAAAGAAGTGTCAGGCTACCGTGACGTGCAGTTTCAATCCCAGCGCACCGACTACTTTCAGTATGGTGTCGAATTCGGGATTCCTGTTACCGGATAGCGCTTTGTACAGACTCTCGCGGGAAAGCCCTGATTCGCGTGCGATCTGCGTCATCCCTTTTGCGCGAGCGATATCGCCAAGCGCCTTTGCGATAAGAGCCGCGTCGCTGCCGGGTTTTCTCATGGCAGCCTCAACGTAGGCGGATATTCCCTCTGGGGTATCAAGATATTTTGCTACATCGTAGCCGGAAAATTTTTCATTCATGATTTTTTCTTCCAGTATTTTGCAATCGTTTTCACATGGTCTACACGTGCGTCTGCGCCGGCCTGGCGCGACCGCAGGGCGGAATGAGGGCGCGCTGTACACACTGCATAAAGCATATCCGATAACCAGGACCATAATCCTGAATCTGGCGGTTGACTGCTCATTTTTTTGCTTGGCGCCGATGAGACAAGCCTATTGCACAGTCACTACATCCTACGATCTTTGAAAACTTTGCCTATTGGACTGAAGTACAATCACGGAAAAATGAGAGAAACAGGTCTAACGTAACCATGCCATCTCACATTCCTGATAGTCGGCCTCAACCCGATCAAGTGCTGGTCGATATCGCCGATTATGTCGTCAATCGCGAAATTCAGAGCCGCCTGGCTTACGACACCGCGCGCAACTGTCTGATGGATTCCCTTGGCTGCGCGATGGAAGCGCTTACTTACCCGGCCTGTACCAGGCTTCTTGGGCCGCTCGTTCCCGGTACGGCCGTGCCCAACGGAGCGAGAGTTCCCGGCACTCGATTCCAGCTCGATCCGGTGCAGGCCGCATTCAATATCGGCATCATGATTCGCTGGCTCGATTTCAACGATACCTGGCTCGCCGCAGAATGGGGTCATCCGTCGGATAATCTGGGTGGCATACTTGCCGTTGCGGACTGGTGCGCGCGTAACGCCGTGACAGCGGGGAAGAAACCGCTCACGATGCGGAACGTGCTGACGGCCATGATCAAAGCCCACGAAATCCAGGGTTGTCTTGCGTTGGAAAACAGCTTCAACAACGTTGGACTGGATCATGTGGTGCTGGTTAAAGCGGCGTCTGTCGCGGTGGTGATGCTTTTGTTGGGCGGCAGCCGCGACCGGATCATCGATGCACTTTCTCAGGCCTGGGTGGATGGACAATCGCTGCGCACTTATCGTCATGCACCCAATACCGGCTCGCGCAAATCCTGGGCGGCGGGCGATGCCACCAGTCGCGCGGTCTGGTTGGCGCTGATTACGCTTAAAGGAGAAATGGGTTATTCGTCGGCGCTCACCGCCAAAACCTGGGGGTTTTACGACGTGCTGTTCAAGGGACGGCCATTCAGGTTTCAGCGGCCGATTGAACAGTGGGGGTCATACGTGATGGAAAACATCTTGTTCAAGATTTCGTTCCCTGCTGAATTCCATTCCCAGACAGCGGCGGAATGCGCGATGCAGCTGCATGCCCGGGTGAGGGAGAAGATCGATGAGATCGGGAGAATCACGATTCGCACGCACGAGGCGGCGATTCGCATCATTGACAAGAAAGGGCCGCTGCACAATCCCGCCGACCGCGATCATTGCCTACAGTACATAGTCGCCGTGGCGCTGATTTTCGGGCGCCTTACTGCTTCTGATTACGAGGACGATGTCGCATCCGACCCGCGCATCGACGAGCTGCGCGCTAAAATCATCTGTGTCGAGGAACCGCAATTCACCAGGGACTATCATGATCCTGAAAAACGCTCCATCGCCAATGGGGTTACGGTGGAATTCAGCGATGGCGGGAAACTGGATGAAGTCGTGGTTGAGTATCCCATCGGCCACAAGTTTCGTCGTGACGAAGGTATTCCGCTACTGGAGCAAAAATTCCGAACCCATCTTGCACGCCGTTTTCCGGACAGTCGGCAGGAGGTGATAATCGGGCTTTGTCTTGACAAGGCGAGGCTGGAAGCAACACCCGTCAATGAGTTTGTCGATATGTTTGTAATCTAGCCCGGATGTTTCATAAATTGACGCGCGCCCTTGCTGGTCTTTTGTTTCGTATGGAAATTTTGTTCAGTCGGGCGTATGAATCACTAC
>JAKDLC010000191.1 GCA_030453055.1 Nitrosospira sp. | reverse complement strand
TCTCGATCGCGAAAATCCCGGTTGAGGCCGCGGGCTTCGGGTTCATCCACAATGCGCAGCACAATTTCCGCATCCCTCATCAGCGTGGCTTTGATCCATCTGCGAAATTGTGGTCGGGTGGGAATATTTCCGGCATGAGTTGCGTATTGCGTTGTCAATTTCAGTTTTGCTTGCTTGCTGGTAACGCCCTCGGGAAGCCTGGCAATCCGACCGGTGCTTTTCATCCGCGGTCATATTTTTGGTAGGCGTTGACGATTCTTTGTACCAGCGGATGCCGCACCACATCCTCGGCGTCAAAATGGGTGAAGGCGATGCCACGAACTTTCTCCAGAACCTGTTGAGCCTCTACCAGGCCGCTTTTCAGGTGCTTGGCCAGATCGATCTGGGTTACATCGCCCGTCACTACAGCCTTGGAGCCAAAACCGATACGAGTCAGGAACATTTTCATTTGTTCGGGGGTGGTGTTCTGCGCTTCATCAAGAATAATAAAGGATTGATTCAGGGTGCGGCCACGCATGAAAGCCAGCGGCGCCACTTCAATTGCGCTGCGCTCGAACTGTTTGCTGGTTTTATCAAACCCCATCAGGTCGTACAGTGCGTCGTAGAGAGGGCGCAAATAAGGATCCACTTTCTGCACGATATCACCGGGGAGAAAACCAAGACGCTCGCCGGCTTCCACCGCAGGGCGCACCAGCACGATGCGGGCTACGATGTCGCGCTCCAGTGCGTCCACCGCGCTTGCCACGGCAAGATAGGTTTTTCCGGTTCCCGCCGGGCCGATGGAAAAGGTGATGTCATGCTTCTGGATTTGTTGCAGATATTGCACCTGGCGCGGTGTGCGGCCGCGCAAATCGCCACGCCGGGTAATTAAGGCCGGCGATGCCGTTTCTGTGGAGGGAATGTCAGCCGCGGCATGGTTTACCGCATGGGTAGGATTCATCATCTCGATCAAGCCCAACTGAAGCTGCTCAATACTCAAATGATGTTGCGCCTGACCGTAAAAATTTCGCAGTGCGTCCGCGGCCAGCAGGGTCTGGGCCGATTTGCCGCGCAAACTGAAATGTTCACCTCGCCGCGCGATGGTGACATCAAGCACGGTTTCGATCTGCTTGAGGTTCTCGTCCAGCGCCCCGCACAGGTTGGCGAGACGCTGATTATCGACCGGAGAAAATGAAATTTCGACAGGCGGGGGTTTCAAAGGCGCGGTGAAGCAACGCAGTTATCGATCGGGAGACCTAAACCTAAATCCGGTAGTTGACCGCTCATTTAATAGATCAGTGTTATGATTAATAACAATATTTCGTATTATTTGACACTCACCTTCCGGGTGACGCCGCTACGGGGTGAATTGCACAGGATTTAGGTTAATTCTGGCAGTGATAGACGCACTTTGCAAGAAATGAAGGCGAATTTGTAGAGAACAAATGATCTGTCCGGTTTTATGCTATCCAGAAGGAGGCTTCCGATAATGCAAAAGGCGACGAGGAGCCGTGGGCGATGCATCTTTATCTCAAAAGAGAATCGAAGGCAGGAAGGCGCCCGCGGGCCGGTTATAGAGGCCGAGACTCATCAGCGTCATGGGTTCAACGACGCGAAGCCCGTGCTGCAAGCACCAGCGGAACAGTTCACCATTGCGCGCGGGCAGGAGAAACCCCGGTCCTGCAAAGGTATCTGCAGACCCGATCAGGGCCTTGAGATCTGCGTTGCCCTCTCCCACGGCATGCCCGAAGAATCCGATCAACGTGGCGTAGCCGCTGATGCGACCGGCACGTTCGACGACGGTGGCGGTACCTTGCTGGATCGCATGACGCAGCTCTTGACCTCGATCATGGCCGTGGACGTTCCGGCAGAGAGTGTTGCAAGCGTCCGTGTCCTCGTCGTGCGCCGGACGGACGGTGCAGCCGGGGATGTCGAGCCGCAGCGCCGGCCCCTGCAAGGTCGCCAGCGGCTCCCGTACGTCGAACCCCAGTTTGGTGTAGAGGGCCAGCGAGCGGTTATGAAAAGCGGCTTGCACCAAGCGCACCCCGGCGAACCGCTTCTGCCGGACACGCTCTAATACGTTCTCCATCAAGCGCCGGCCGAGGGTGCCGTTTTGGACCGCCGGGGCGACCGCCAGCGGGCCGATACCCGCAATGGTTGCATCTTCCCACAGGAAATTGCTGCCCACGACCCGTCCCTCGCTCTCGGCGACCACCGAGTATACATCCGGCCGGGACAGCAGCAACGAAAAGAAGCCACGCGCCACCTCGGGCGAGGGAAAATCCGGAGGAAAATTATGTTGTTCGGAAATCGTCTTGAACGCCTCGTAGCAGATCGTTCCCGCAACCTCCGCGTCCGCGAGGCGGCCCGCTCGTAAATTGAAATGCATGTTCACTCCTTTCGTATAATCCATATCACTTAACGACCTGTCGCCTGGGCGGTCCTCACCACTTTCAAAAGGCCACCCGTCTTCGTCGTTCACCCATGCAAACACCAGTGTCTTGCTCTCAAGTTCAAGATGATAGCCTGCTCAGGCGAACCCCCTTAACGCGATCGCCGCCAAACCGTAGATCAGTACAGCCAGCAGGATCACCATGGCAAAACCCAGATGAATAGCCAGCAAAGTGGCGAGGACGGCGCCCACCACCGAAGCGAAGCCGTTGATCGCCCATGCCCAGGGAATGGTTTCCTGGGCCGTTTGCGCCAGCCGCATGATGCCGGTAGGAAAGGGCGCCCCCATGCATACCGCCAGCGGCGCGATCAGCGCCACGGAAATAGCTATTTTTGCCGCATCGGGCAAGTGGATAAGTGCCTGGAAAAGGTCCGGCAGGACGGCGAGATAGAGTAGCGATACCGCGCCCATCACTATTACCGACAGGAAGACATGCCGGCTGCCTGCGGCCTTCGTTTGCCACCGTTCGGCAAGCCAGCTCCCTGCGGCGGCGAACACCAGAAATGCGCACAGCACAACGGCCACGGCGTATAGCGGGTGAGCCAGAAACAGCACAAATTTCTGGATGAAGGCGATTTCCATGAACATGAATGCGAGGCCGATGGCGAGAAAGTATAAGGCCACCCGCGCCGCGGGCAATGTACGCCGGCACTGCGACACGGCCAGCGGCGCGAGGATCAGAAGAATGCTTGCCGCAAATGCCTGTATCAGCGTCGCCACCAGCAGCGGATAGCTCCAGTCGATAAGCGGCATACCGCCCTGCTCGCGCAAGGCAAACAATTCTGCGGCCGAATCCCATTTGAAGAAACGGAAAAAGTGAGGCTGATCGTCAGTCGCCGGCTCGATGTAGAACTTGTATCGGTCGATGAAGGCCTGGCGCTGCGGACTCAACAGCGCCACCGCGCCTTCGAAGAAGTAGGGCTGCTCCAGGCGGTTGTAACGATTCGCCTCGGTAGTGCGCATCCCGGGATAATAAGCCAGGTCGAAAGAACGTGTGCGGGTGAACGCTTTGATCGCTTCGATTTCCCGCGTCGTGAAATCGCTGTTCTTTACCAGCAGCGTGACGGTTTTCCAGCCTCGTATCATTACCAGCCGCGCAGCGGGGTTGGGCACGCCGTCCCGCTCCAAGGCAACTACCGCCGTGGCGAATAGTTTCAACGAATCACGCGGCGGAAGCGTAAGCCAGCGCGTTATGGCCAATATGCCGTCCGGCGTGAGGCGGCTCACGTAGGTCTGGAGCGCCTCTACCGTGTAGAGATAGCTTTCGCTCAGGCCATATAGTCCAGCCGAGGCGACGCCAAATGAATCCAGCAGCGCCACCTGGATCAGGTCGTAGCGGTCATCGCTGGCGTTGATGAAGCCACGTGCCTCGGCTTCATGCACCTGCACTCCCGGCTGCGTGTAAAGATTGCCGGCAAAATCACGAAAACGTTGCCGCACCAAATCGATGACGTTACGGTCAAGTTCCACTGCGTCGATAGAGGTGGCGCCGTGATAGAGCGCCTGCAACACATCGCTACCCGTCCCTGCGCCTAACGCCAGAACACGCGGCTGTTCCAGCACGTGATAAGGCAGCGCCGAAGTGAGCTGGTCGAGATAGCTCAGCGACGCAAGTTTTCCATCAAATTTCGTGATCACCGCCGGCCCGTTGCCATCAACGAACACCGCCAACTGGGGCGGCGGTTCGTCCACGGCATTGAGGCTCATGCCCGGCGCATGACGGAAAGGAATACGCTTGTTTTCCACCACCGTAATCTTTCCGAGTGGGCCGGAATATTCCTCGATCACCCGCGCGCCGGCAATGTTCAACGTTTGGTTCAGATCCTTGTAGGGGGAGGGATGTAGTTGCGGCCATGTGCCCGGAAGCGCCGCCGTCACGAGCAAACCCAATCCAAAATATGCCGCCGTCAGCCATTTCAGCCGCATCTTCATCTCGATGGTGGCGATGGCGGCAGCGAGCAGGGCTAATGCCGTGAGGATGATCAGTACCTTCTCGGGGGGCGCGAGAAACAGCACGCCGATAACGCCCAGGCTGCCGGCTCCCGCTCCCAGAACATCGAAAGCATAGATGCGCCCCGCTTCGCTGCCAAAGCGCCAAAAAATCAGGCCTATGGCCAGTCCCCCGCAAAAGAACGGCAACATCATCAGCAGGTAAACGGCGAAAAGTTTTCCCGGTTGGGTTTTGTCCCACAATAGTTCGAGCGGGTTAAAGGGGACCTGCTGCGCCAGTAAAAACGCCGCAGGCATCAGAAAAGCCGTCGCCGTGACAGCGATGAGGTACACGGCGCCGACGTGCGGGGCAATCTTTTCCTTGAGCAGGGTTAGCACTGTACCGCTTGCACCGTAGCCCAGCATCGCCGCGCTGATGATCATGTAGGCGAAGTGATGCCACAGGACCATGCTGAATAAGCGCGTCAGCAGCACCTCATACGCCAGTACGCAGCCAGAGAGCAGTCCAATGGCAAAAAATGGCGGACGTGATGTCATCATCCTAAATCCGGTAGTTGGACGGGGTGAAGTGTGCGGTTTTTGGGGTGCA
>JAKDLC010000190.1 GCA_030453055.1 Nitrosospira sp. | reverse complement strand
TTGACGGGTGGTTGTCAGGATCGGAGCCTTGGAAGCAACGGCACAGCGGCCATATTAACGACTTTGTCATTTTATAGAACGTCATATTCTGAACAATATGCATACAACATTCAAAAAGCGAGTTCTCGGGAACCCTCATGGTAAAGCCTTTGCTGTGAGCGCTTCAAAGCGCTTGCGAGGTTAAGCCGGCGGGTTGTTCCACTGCTCATCGAACTCCGGATTAACCGCACGGAATGAATTGTAGGAACGAAAAATCATCTTGTAAATATGACAAATTGCCGCGCGGCAATTTGTCGCGCCCAGCCGTCCGGCATACCCGCCGAGACGGGCGAATCGATATGAATCCTTGCGGGTGCCCCCGTCATTCCCGCGAAAGCGGGAATCCGGACATGAATGATTCGGGCTAAGGGTTTTTCTTAGTATAAAACCAGGGTTTCCCCAATATACTCGTACTGTTGACCGAGTTAGGATGTAGTCACTTTCACTCCATTTGGGGGCTACCATGAAAACAGAATTCGGAAAACTTATTGCAGCGTTATCGATGGTGGGCTTTTTGGCTTCGGTGAGTTCATCCGCGATGGCGGCCGAAGATCCCGTTATCCTTGCGGCGGCGCAGAAAGCCGTGACCGCCGGCGACCACCTTGCGGTGGCGAAAGCCCTGGAAGACGAAGCCAGGCAGATGCAGGTAAAAGCACAGGAACAAACAGAGTTGCTGGAGCACTATGAGGACAAGGCCTATCTCTTTGGCAGGCAGGCACAGGATCTGCAATCGCATACCAGTGCGCTGGTGCGCAAGTACGAGCGGGTCGTGAGTGAGGACATAAAAGAAGCCGCCGTCCATCGGCAAATAGCCGCGAAGCTCGAACAAAACAACCAAGCCGCCTCCGGCACGCAAACGCTTAGCGCCACGCTGCAATAATATTCGCACATCCTCGGAATACCGGACAAGGCCGGGTTAGCGCAGCTAACCCGGCCTTGTTCTTGTGCGCCCAGCATGGGCGCACTCTTGTGGGTGAAAGTCCCGCCGCAAGTTGATCACAGCGAACGAAGCGAAGCGCAACTGCATGAGGGTGGCTGAGTGTGGGGAGGAAGCGTGGAGCGAAGCTGCGAGCCGAGGAACACGAACCGGATAGAAGGCGCTGCCGACGCACAAGGCGCTGGAGTATCCATGCAATACAGCGCGCTGGTGGGAGGCGGTTAATACCACCCCGCTGTTGCGTCGGGGTGGTTTATACCGGTGGAGGGTTGGGTGGAAAACCGCTAGGCTGACTTGCGCCGGCGGGCGATGGCCCCGATCAAACCCAGGCCGGCCAACAACATGGCATAGGTCTCCGGTTCCGGTATGGCCGCTACCGCTATATCGGCGTTAAAATGATAATTCCTGTTGCCGGCGGCCGTCCCCGCGGCATCGTAAGTGGCGCCGCCGACGACAACGGAATACGTGCCCGCGTCCAGCGAAAAGCTTTTGCTCACCATGCCGTCCGCCACGCCATCGCCCGTGACGCCGGGCTGTGTAGTGGGACTGCCAAAATTGGCGGCGGTTCCATCGACAGCGTAACCCTGAAAAGTCAGAAAAGCCGTCTCGCCTGCTTCGTTTGCAGCCTGGAAACTACCCAATGCATTCCAGTAGCCTTCGTCCGCGGCCGGTCCCGCCTGCATATCTCGCCATAGAAAAGCGAGGTCGGTGAAGTCATGGGCACCAAGAGGAGCGAGCCCTTCATACACGGAGAAGCCCGGCAGCAGAACGCCGCCTGAGCTGTTGGGCTCCATTGTCGTCGATTGCATGGAAAGCGTCACGTCGGCGGGATTTTCCAGGGTAAATTTAAGAAACCGTCCTTTATGGGAATTGCCCCAATCCGCATCCGCCGCATCCGCCCATCCATAGTTGCCGCCGACGGATGTATCCAGAACACTGCCGGTGGCCGCGCTGAGTCCGGTGAAAGTTCCAAGGTCCTGCCCGGTGTAATCGACATGCGCCATCGCCGGCAGCGAGGCCATGCTCGTGAGAAGCAAGCTGAGAGAAAGTGATTTTTTCATATGGAGTAGTCCTTCCAAACGTTTATAGTATAGGTAATTCTCGACCAACATCATCGAACCGTGCCTGTTGAACGGAAGCGCTGATGTTACCCGAACCTTAAGCCAGAAAAACAGCCGAGTCAATGCGGCATATCGTCGCAGCCGCATAGGGAGTCAGCATGCCGGAAAAAGTCTTTTTCCCCAATCTTTCGTTCGGAACGAACGCGACCAACCCGCCGGATGATTGGAGCTATGCCAATGAGGTGCGGCGAACTTGCGATCAGGTAATCGAGCGGTACAGGCGAATGCAACGCACGTCAGGAGAATGCAACCGTATGACAAACGAAGGCCGCCCCGTCGAGGCGGCCTTCGCGATTGAAACCAGGCGGTTGGAGGCAAGCTTACGCCGCTTTATCCGCCGCTTTGCGCCGGCGTACGACGGCGCCCATCACACCCAGGCCTGCCAGCAGCATGGCGTAGGTTTCCGGTTCCGGTATGGGAGCAGCGAAATCGACGGATAAGGCGATCAGGTCACGGGTGGGGTCACCCATACTGGCCATGGGCGTTTGATGCCACATGGCCGTGTTCAGGTTGACGTAGATGTTATTCGCATCGGACGTGACTTGTGAAGGCATGAAGCCTTCCACCAGATTGCCAGATGTTGCGGACGAATTGTAAGCCGTATTCGTGACCGAGACATCGAGGATGTCGGATAACTGACTGCTCGTGTCGGAAATCTTGAAACCAATGAACGCGGGAGTGCCGGCGTTCATGAAATCGGCTGCCCTGTTCCAGCTAAGCATCAGGGAGTCGCCCATGGTATCGATCTTCCAGCCGGCCATATCGGCAATTTCAACGCCGGTGGCATTGCCTGTGACGTTTTCCTGGGGACCCGGAATGAAGGTGTCAGGGCCAGTGAATGAAACTCCATAACTTACCGTAAAATCGTTGCCGTCAAACGTATTGGTTGCCGCATGCACCGCGGGCGCCAGGGCGAACAAGGAACCTATCGCGGCCAGTGCGAAGCGCTTTCTGAATTTTTGCATGATCAACTCCTCCTTGGAATGAATCCGTAACGTTGCAATGGATGGTGTGTGAGAACTGAAGATTGGCATGGTTGGCTGCCCCTAACGGTTACCCCGGCGTCCTGCGCCGGCGGCTCATCGTGGCCAGCAAACCCAGGCCGGCGAGTAACATGGCGTAGGCTTCGGGCTCGGGTATGGGGGATGTCTGAAAATTGACCTCCAATGCGATCGTGTCGCGGAATTTGTCGCCCATTTGCCCCGGAGCGGGGTCAAAATCATGCCACATGGACGTATTCAGATTAACATAGATATTATCGGCGTCAAAGGTAAGATTCGACGCCCCGAAACCTTCTATGAGATTGCCGTACGTCGAAGGGGTGTAAGCGGTGTTGGTTATCGAAACGCCGAGGATGTCAGCCAGCTGGCCGCTGGTGTCAGAGATACGAAAACCGATAAATGGAGCAATGGCAGGATTATTCATAAACTGACCCTCCTTGTTCCAGGTGAGCGACAAGTCGTTGCCCGCCGTATCGATTTGCCAGGCCCAGAAGTCCGCAAGCTCGACCATAGCTGAACTTCCGGTAACTGAGGTGGTTTCCAGGGGGTCGGTCGTACTGCTTGGCCCGAAAACGTAGCTGACCGAAAATGTGTTATTGTCGAACGTGCCGGTGGCATGAGCCATGGAGATCGGGGCGAGCAATGAGGACAGCGCGGCCGCCGCACTTATCATTTTCATTTTCATAATCGCAGTATATTCCTTGGAGAGATCTCGCCATACCGATAGCGATATGGCGGGGATTCAACAAACATTACACAGCCAGCGCCGCGCAATCCATTTATCGCCAGTATCATGCGTGAATGCGCGCCCGTCAATGTGGCAAATTGTCGCAGGTTATCCTGGCGGATACTCGCCGGGCATGCGGAAGGTTACACCAGTGTAGTGAGTCAGAGATATCGTTACCTAACCGGCTCAAATGAATAAACCGGCAAGGAATGTTAAAAATGACTGGATTGGTGTCAGACAAGGCGCGAGGAGGCGCATAGTTATTCATATGCAACGACGAGCAACGCAGTATGGCGCCAATCCAGTCATTTTTAAGTAGCGATATCTCTGACTCACTACACCAGCATCAACAACCGTAAATCGATCCGCTCGATGAACAGTTTTCGATACGTTTCCGATTTACGCACTTGCCAGCTTTCCAGGGGATTGTAATCATCGGTAATGATGATTCCCGCATCACCCGGCATTGAATATTCCTGGCTCAGAAGCCATTGGGCGCGGACATCCGAACTCGATCCATCGAGCTCCAGCGGGTGTTGCGAGGCAACAAAAACGAAGTCGGTGAAATCCTTCTTGACCGTAGTGAAAACTCGCAAATGCGGAAACACGCTTTTGAGCGTGCGTTGCACCGAGGCGACCGCTTCGGAACCTTCGCCGGTGGCGAATCCCACATAATTGAGCGCGAGGATGCCCCGGTCCTTCAACAATGCGCGCAGCTCCAACAGCATCTCCTGTGTGAGCAGGTGGGTGGGTTCGGAGCCGCCGGTGAAACAATCATGCATGATGTAATCGTAGCGATGTGGCAGGTGCTTGATCTCGTAGCGCGCATCGCCGACGATGAACGCGCCTGTCGGTTGGAAGGCGAAGAAGCGCTTGGCGGCGTCGGCCACCGCCGGATCGATTTCGATGGTATCCGTTTCTATGCCCTTCGATTTCAGGTCGCGGGCGACATGTCCGCCGCCGAGTCCGATCAGCAGGGCCTGGGTGGTTTCCGGCCGAAACAGGGGAAGCAGTCCCAGTATTTCCTGATAACCCAGAATGCTGCGTCCCCTGGCGATATCCACGGCGCTGATGACCGAAGCATCGGCGAGCAACAGGCGGAATCCGTTCGTTTCGTCATTGACCACCCTTACCCAGCCATAGGGGCTCTCGGCTTCGTGGAGCACCGTGAACCCATGCA
>JAKDLC010000189.1 GCA_030453055.1 Nitrosospira sp. | reverse complement strand
CCACGCCGTTATCGAGCGATTTAACCGCTCCGGTTTCATCAACCAGCGCCACGCGCAACATGACGCTTTCATCATATTCGGGCCTGCCCAGATAAAAATAATCGCCGAGCCAATTGATGCGGCGTTTACTGACTGCGTCAGGCGCGAGATAATCGGCGACCTTCAACGTGTTTTGCATCAGCGTTGCGCTAATCTCGCGCCAGCGGTTTCGATTAAGAGAACGGCCGTTATGGGGAACCAATATCCGTTCATTACCAAGCAAGGTAACCCAGGTCCCTTGCTTTCCCGGATCGTATTGATAAGCGCGAATCAATAGCACTTCGGTGGATTCCAGTTCGCTGTGGCGGGTTTGGGCTTTTTCTTCCGGTTGTGTCGTGCCGCCTTTCGATAGCCCATGCAACGCCAGACGCTCGAGCCGGGTTCGCACGGCCTCCACCTGATGCAGGTGCCTGGCCATGTGCTCGCTCTCGTCTCGTTTCGCGTAGGTTGCTTCTATCAGCTCACGAATCTGGCCCGGCAAACGAACTTGAGTAATAGCCTGCCAGACCCCCAGGCTGCGGCAAAGCACGTAAGGCGAGTAAACCTTCGCCGTTGCACCAAAGGCCAGCTCGGGGGATACGGTGGCCGTTGCCAGATCGGACGCGAGTATCCATGCCTCGCGCCGGGCCGACCGCGGGCGCGAAGTTTCCGCATGCCGCCACAAACGCCCCAGCCTTTGCAGCAGCATGTCGGTAGGGGCGATACGGGTCACCAGAAAATCGGCGTCGATATCCAGGGATTGCTCGAGCACTTGTGTGCCGACGAGAATGCGCCCTTGCCGTGCACGAGTTTTCGCGCCGCCTTTGCCAAAACAGGTAACCCACGCATCTTCATTGGCGCCACGATCGGCTTTGGTAAAGCGCGAATGCAACAGGCCGCACGCCACTCCCATTCCGCTGGTGCGGGCAGCGAGCTTCTGGTATAGGTTTTGGGACTCTTTGACGGTATTTTCTATCCACAATACCTGCTGCCCTTCTTCAGCCCGGCGCAAAACTTCTTCAATGGCATCGGTTTCAGGGTGATGGGCAATGGCTACCAAAACATCGGGAATTTGTTCCACGGCAATTTCCGTTGCATGGCCATCATTAGGCTGTGCAGTAATCAAAGGGTAAGCGGCGTCTTGTGACGCGATGCCCAGCAATTTGGCCCTGCGTTCCCGGGTAAGCGTGGCGCTCAGGATAATGACCGTGCAGCGTAATTGGCGTAGCGCTTTAACCAGCGCATCCAGAATCGTGCCGGTAAAGCTATCGTACGAATGCACTTCATCCAGTATAACCACCTTGCCCGCCAAGCCGAAGGTGCGGACGAAACCGTGTTTGACATTCATGACCGCCATCAAAGCCTGGTCATCCGTGCCCACCGCAAACGGCGCCAAAATACCGCGCTTCCCTTGGGCAAACCAGGCCCCGCCCGGGTTGCCTTCCTCGCCCATTTCAAACTGCTTCAACCAGGCATTGCCGTGGACGAGCAAGGCTTGCTTATGGGGTGATTCATCCTCCAGAATCCGAGTCAAAAATGCATTGACCCGTTCGTGAATCTTGTCGGAAGTGAGTTGGGTGGGTAGCGCAAAATAAATGCCTGTGGCCAGCTTTTTTTCCAGCAATTGATAAGCCGCGTGGAGGGCAGCCTCGGTTTTTCCCAATCCCATCGGCGCTTCGAGCACATACACGCCAGGTTGATTTGCTGCCTCGATCAGCTTGATTTGTGCGGCTTTGGGTGTAAAGCCAAATACATCGAAGAAACGTAAGCCGGATTTCAGCTGTGGCTGTATAAATCCAGCCGAATCCAATGCCAATTCGATTTTTGATCGCCAATCGCCATCAGGGTCTTCAAACAGCGACCCCGAGCCAATCCAGTCAGAAACCGTGGTGAGTCCGGCAAGTACACGCGCCTGTAACGGGTCTTTCACGATGGGGAAATCGGTACCCAATACTTGCTTGAGCTGCTCAAGTAATTCGCTGCGTTGTGCTTGCCAGGGTTGGCCACCAAATACTTCACTGGTAGCTTGATAAAGCGCTAAATTTGGCGAGAATCCATGATGCTGGCCTAGAATTTCCGGAATATATTTCCCGGCATTCTGAGCGGCTGCTGCTGCCTGACTGACGCCGCCATGCCCTCCCCAGCATTTTTCAGCCTCGGCATTAAACGCCTTCAATGCTGAAAGTACGGCCTCATCTTTTTGAGAAAGCGCGGAATAGATTTTCTTTTGAAAGGTCGGGCTGACCTTGCCAATATCATGAGCGGCAGCAATTAGTTCGGCGCCATCCGGAAACAATTCTGCGCGCAGCCAATCAGGCATGCGCATCATCATCGCGCGCGCCACTTCACCGACAATCTGGCAGTGACTAAGCACCAGCCGTCCAGGCAATACGGCGTTTTCACCCGTTCTGCGCGACTTGGCCAGGCACTGATTTAAAGGTAGAGGTGGCGAACTAAACGATTCAGGCGGTTTTTGAATACGGCGTCCCAGCATGTACTCATCCTTCTTCAAGACACGGTTGGCGTGCGTGCGGCGCTTGTTAGTGCCGTATTTTACGGACCTTGAAGTTAAACGACCATTGGACTTTGGTACACGTGTCAGGGCAGAAGTACAGTTGAATAGCCGGATTACGCTACGCTAATCCGACGGTCAGCGACAACATGATTCTGCCTTGGCGTGTATCATGGGGCGTGATGCCTCGAACTGAACAATAAGGAGTTTTTCCATGAAAAAATTACTCGTCTTGGCCATTGCTCTGATAGCCCCAACCTTTGCGGCCACTGCCGAAACGGCAGCGCTCAATGATGCGCAAATCGTGGGTATCGTCATGGCCGTGAATCAGGCTGAAATCAATGTTGGCAATCTGGCGCAAGCCACGTCGTCTCACCCGGAAGTCAAGGCGTTCGGTGACCGTTCAGCGGGGGAGCATAATGAGTCTGATTCCCTGTTCAATGACTGGGCGAATAAGGCAAACATTACGCCGCAGAGCAGTTCGATCAGCGATGGCTTGAAGGCGGATGGGGAAAAATATCTGGAGAAGCTCAAGAAATTGAGCGGCATATTGTTCGATCTGGATTATATGGGCCATGAAGTGGAATCTCATCAACAAGCACTCGATCTGTGGGACAAGAAGCTGATCCCGAATGCGAGGAATGAAGAGTTGAAGAGCCTGCTGAGCACGATGCGGCCGCGGCTTGGGACCCATCTCGAACAAGCCAGGCTGATCAAGACCTCGTTGGGCAGGAAGAAATAGCCGCTACGGCGGAACTACGGAATTGTCGGATTACGCTTCGCTAAACCGACCTACGGTCTACGGTCAACTTCGTCATTCCCGTAAAAAAAGCGGGGTTCCAGGCACCCTACGGGCTTCGTCATTCCCGTGAAAGCGGGAATCCAGTTTTTTGCGGGTCGGATAGCGCAGCGTAATCAGGGATGGCTCATACGGCGCAATGCGCTGTCGCTTATTGACGCCCTACCCCCGGGTGGAAAGAAATAAGCCAGGATTTGAAAGGCGTCGTGATATATGTTATCGTAAAACACTATTCATATAAATAACGATATCATGGTATCTCCCGCTAAATCGCGCGATCTCATAGACAAGCCCAAACCGGGAAGTGGCGTGTCCGGCGACGATTATGCCGATATGATCAAAACCATCGAGAAAATGTTTGATTCCGGGCAGATGGCTCACTCCATATCTGTGCGTGATTTCGTCATGGAGGTGGTTCCGCTTTTCCGCCAGTCGATTCATGACGGTCGAATCGAAGAGCTCAAGCGTGCGGCGAAAGTCTACCGGCCTAGCGTGGAAATACGGTCGGTTGACACTCAGCTGATGGAGATGCAGAAGAATGCCGCGGAGGCCATCCTGCAAGGGTCGGAATGGTTATCCGCAATACAGGTGGGCGAGCTGGCGCAGCGCTCCGCCAGCAATCCTGCCGCGCTGGCCAACCGCTGGAAGAAGGAAGGCAAGTTATTCTCGATCAGTTGGAGAGGCAAGGATTGGTATCCTCGCTACGCCTTTGATGACGTGATTCAGCCCAGACGGGTGATTGCCGAAGTCATCGAGGTTTTTGGCACGGAGATGGATCCATGGCGTATCGCTGCCTGGTTTGAATCGTCGAATGCCTGGCTGGGCGGATCAAAGCCCCGCGATCTGATGAATGAACCGGAACGGGTTGTGGCGGCCGCCAGAAGGAAAGGCGGCTGGCGTCATGGCTAGTCCTTATTTCCATAGCTGGAAAAAAGACCACGGTATTCACCGGATTCATGAAAACGCCTATCGCGCGAATGAATTCAACGCATCCGGCAGGGGCGATGCCCGATTCAGCCCGCTCGCCGATGCTAAAGGAAAAGTAATTCCTACTTTATATGGCGGGAATACTTTCATTTGCGCCGCGATGGAAACGGTTTTTCATGACTTGCCGGATCAGAATGTCGACGACTATATTCTGGATTTCAACGATCTTGATTCTTTGGCAGTTTCCCGCATCCATCCGGTTCGGGAGTTACGCTTGCTGTCGCTTGTTTCCAGGTATCTGATTCCGCTGAAACTGAAGAAAACCCAGGTGATCGAGACGCCGGTAACGGATTATCCTGCAACCACGGCCCTCGCATTGGATTGGCATACCCGCTATCCGGATATCGATGGTTTGTACTGGACGTCGCGGCAAGATGATGCGGCGCAAGCATGTATGCTGTTTGGCGATCGAATCAGCGAGGCCGATCTCAAAATAGAGTTGAATTCAGACCCGTTACAGGGGCCGGTGCATGTCAAGAATCTGGTCGACTTGGCGAGAGAACTCGGCATCAGTAAAGGACACGCTTTTCCTTCGTCGATTGTCGGGTTTTAGCAATGACTTCTCGCTGTGCCGCCGCTCGCTATGCAGCACCACTATTGGGAGAGCAACAAAATAGATAAATGATTTTACGCATCATCATGTTAGCCCGGATGTTTCATAAATTGACGCGCGCCCTTGCTGGTCTTTTGTTTCGT
>JAKDLC010000188.1 GCA_030453055.1 Nitrosospira sp. | reverse complement strand
GACAGATTTTGACGATTTTGAAGGCCAATAGTTGTTCTATTGGCCGAAAAAGCGGTGAAATATGGACCGGCCAGGCGCTTTTGCAGCCGATTTCCCTTAAGTCCGACAGGCTGCTAGGCATTACTATGTTTCAGAAGGCGCACGATGTCGCTATTGTTGTCTCTGTTGGTTCCCGGTGTGGATTGACTGGCGATGGCGGCATGGAATATTCTGCAAGAAAATCAGGGTTAATCTCGCATGTTTGAGCTAAAAACCATTTTTCTTTTCGTGGCTACGGCGGTTGCCGAAATCGTCGGCTGCTATTTGCCTTACCTCTGGCTCAGGCAGGGCCAGAGCGCGTGGCTTCTTTTGCCCGCTGCCGCAAGCCTCGCATTGTTTGCATGGCTGCTCACGCTTCACCCCACAGCCGCGGGCCGCACCTACGCCGCATATGGAGGGGTCTACATTTTCGTGGCGATACTCTGGCTCTGGTCCGTCGAGGGCGTCAGGCCGACGGCCTGGGATGTGGCAGGTTCTCTGGTGGCGCTTGCGGGTATGGCTATCATCATGTTTGGGCCAAGACATGCATAGCCGGATAACCGCAAACTCCATATCTCATGACCTCGATTGACACTGGTTGACTTCGATGCCCGAAACCGTAGAATCCTCTATGCATTTCTTCCGGGTCGTTTGGCTCAACGGGTGATGATCAACGGACGATCACAAGCAGAATCATGTACTTCTGAGGCAGTAGGCACCTCAAATACACAAGGTTTTTCATAGGAGAAAGATGGATGTTTGCGAAAATGAGTGCCGTTTTTTCAGTTCTTCTCTCAGTTCTTCTTCTTGCCGGATGTTCAGCGAACCCAACGACGCCGCAAGGAAAATCCGTGGAGCTTGTGACTGAAAAACCAACCGGCAATTGCAAGCCGCTCGGCGACGCCGTTGGCTCTCAGGGCAATTGGTTTACGGGCGACTACACGTCAAACAAAAATCTGCTCGTTGGCGCCAGAAACGACCTGCGCAACAAGGCGGCTGAAATGGGCGGAAACTACGTTTGGGTGCAAAACTCAAGCAATACCAATGCATGGGGGAGCCTGGGCACGACAAACACCACGGTCCTGGGTGTGGTTTATCGCTGTGAATAATGTCAGCTAAATTTATGCCTGGCGTAGCCACTTCAGAAGTTGAAGTTTCGTTGGCATCAAACAAGGGCTTCTGGTTACTTTTAGAGGATGAGGAGCTTTTTGTTCCTTACGCAGAATTTCCCTGGTTCAAGCAGGCCACTCTGGAACAGATCACTACTGTTGAGTGGCCAACAACCAATCATCTCTACTGGCCCCTGCTTGACGTTGATTTGGCTGTAGAATCAATTCGCAACCCCGGTCAATTTCCCCTGGTTGCCAAGCCTGGCCCTTCGTTCAAAACTGTACCGGATACTTGACTCGCCCATTAACGGGCACAAACGCAAGTTGGAACATGCCCAGCAAGGTCTACTACAATAGCGCATGCCCTGTTTGTAATGCAGGGATCAAGGATCAGCGCCAGCGCATGGAGTCATGCGGGATCAACGACATTGAGTGGGTCGATGTGCACGCACATCCAGAGGCCGTGTCGGAGGTGGGCGCTTCCTTGGAACAGGTGCGGGAGCGGTTGTATGTCAAAGACGCCGATGGCAAGCTCAATATCGGAGCGGATGCGTTCACGCGATTATGGTCAAAAACGCCCAGCCAGCGCTGGCTTGCAAGCCTGTTGCGGTTACCCGTACTCAAGCAGCTTACGCACTTGGCGTACAATGTCTTTGCTCGATTGCTTTACCAGTGGAATCGCGCCAAGAGACACTGGTAGTGTTCCCCGTTGTTCCCCATCAAATCAGTGAATCGAAAGAATGGGCGTGGATGTTAGCTGACACGAAGAATCTCGAGTAGGCTGTTGAAAATAGTATAAACTCTACTTGTATGCATAAGGGAATTTTATGGGAATGAACATCAATCTTACGCCCCAGCTCGAAGAAATGGTACGGCAGAAGGTTACATCGGGGCTCTACACGTCAGCCAGTGAAGTGGTGCGCGAAGCCCTGCGTCTGATGGAAGAGAAAGATCGGGTGCGCGCCGCCAAGCTAGAACAGTTGCGTAATGATATTCAGGAAGGAGTGAACAGCGGTCCGGCTACGGCTTGGGATGCAGAGGATATCAAGAGGGCCGGCCGGGCGAAGGGGAAAGGTTCCTCTGCCAATCGCGCTGTATAAGCGTGAATGCAGGCTATCTACAAGCGCCCGCTTGCTCAGGAAGACCTGACCGAGATCTGGGAATATATTGCCAAAGACAGCATTCGCCGTGCCGATGCCTTCATCGATACTGTTGACCGTAAGCTAAGAACACTTGCAGCCCAACCTATGATGGGACGTGCTCGTGATGAGCTGATGATTGGGCTTCGTAGCTTTCCTACCGGCCGTTATGTGCTATTTTACGCACTGGTTACGGATGGCATTGCCTTGGTGCGCGTATTGCATAGTGCTCGCGACATCACCGCTCAATTCGACAGCGAGTGATACAGCAGGAGTATCTGCAACTTCTATTCTCCCCGCATTGAATCTTATATCGCTTTATTAGCTTCTCCGCGTTTTTCGGACATTAACGGTCAAGTCCAAAATCTGCTGTAATTTCTTTGGGCTTTTACCCTTGATAACGCAAAATCTCAAGCAGACTGTCGCCGTAACTCTTCAATTTATGTACGCCAATGCCGGGCACTTGGCGCAGTTCGTTTTGTGTCCGCGGACGCAGGCGCACCAGTTCCGCCAGCGTTGTATCGTGAAACACGACATAAGCGGGAATGCCGTGCTTTTTTGCAGCTTCGGCGCGCCACGTGCGCAGTTGCTCCCACAATGTACGAGCCGCCGGATCAAACGTGGCAAACTTGTCTTCACGCGCAGCCGTGGCCGTAGCCTTGGCCGCAGTCTTTTTGCGCTCCGGTTGCAGGCGCAGAAATACGGTTTGACTTCCATTCAGTACCGCGCGGCTGGCGGGGGTGAGACGCAGCGAACCATGGCCCTCGCCGTCCGCGGTGAGCAAGCCGAGCGCCGCCAGTTGGCGGAATACGGCGCGCCACGCGTTTTCGTCCAATTCCTTGCCGATACCGAAGGTGCTGACCTTGTCGTGGCCCCACTGCCTCATGCGTCCGGTATCGTTGCCGCGCAGCACGTCAATCAGATGCCCCGCGCCAAAGCGCTGGCCAGTGCGGTAGGCGCAAGACAACGCCTTTTGCGCCGCTACCGTGCCATCCCACACTTGTGGCGGATCGAGGCAGACGTCGCAATTGCCGCAAGCCGTGCTGGCCGCAACTTCGCCAAAATAATCGAGCAGGCGCACACGGCGGCAAGCAGTGGCCTCGCATAGCGCCAGCAATGCGTCGAGCTTGGCCGAGGCTACCCGTTTAAATTGCGCTTCCGCCCCCGAACCCTCGATCATGCGCCGTTGCTGCACGACATCGCCCAGACCGTAGGCCATCCATGCGTCGGCCGCTTGACCGTCGCGCCCGGCGCGGCCGGTTTCCTGGTAATAGCCTTCCACACTTTTGGGTAGGTCGAGATGCGCGACGAAGCGCACGTCCGGCTTGTCTATGCCCATACCGAACGCAATCGTGGCGACCATCACAATGCCATCGTCGCGCAGAAATTTTTCCTGATTGCGGTTGCGCTCCGGCACGCTTATCCCGGCATGGTACGCAAGTGCGCGTACGCCCTTGTCAACCAGCCATGCCGCCGTTTCCTCGACTTTCTTGCGCGACAGGCAATAGACGATGCCCGCATCGCCATCATGTTCAGCGCGGATAAAAGCAAGCAATTGCGCCTTGCCGTTCGCCTTGTCCACAATCCGGTAGCGAATGTTGGGGCGGTCGAAACTGGAAACGAAAACCCGCGCGTCATCGAGGCCGAGACGCTCAATGATTTCCTTGCGTGTTACGCCATCCGCCGTCGCCGTCAGGGCGATGCGCGGCACGTTGGGAAACCGCTCATGCAGAATCGAAAGCTGGATGTATTCCGGACGGAAGTCGTGCCCCCACTGCGATACGCAGTGCGCCTCATCGATGGCGAACAGCGAAAGCGGGGTGCGCACGAGGAGATCGAGAAAGCGTGGCGTCAACAATCTCTCCGGCGCTACATACACCAGATCGTATTTGCCGGTGAGCATGCCACGCTCGACTGCCGCGGCTTCCATCTGCGACAGGGAAGAATTGAGAAACGCGGCGCGCACTCCGGCCTCGTGCAACGCCGCCACCTGATCCCGCATTAGCGCAATCAGCGGCGAAACCACCACCGCAACGCCGCCGCGCAATAACGCCGGAATCTGGTAACACAACGACTTGCCGCCGCCGGTCGGCATCAGCACCAGACAATCTCCGCCTCCGGCAACATGGGCGATTACCTCGGCTTGCCGCCCACGAAAAGCGGGGTAGCCGAAGATGTCTTTGAGAAGGGCGTGCGCGCGGAGCATCATGCTCATAGGAGTTTCGGAGGAGCTTTTAACCTAAATCCGGCAGCATGACCGCTTATTAGATCAGGATTATGATTAATAACAATATTTCGTATTATTTGACTCTCACCTTCCGGGTGAGGCCCGCTATGGGTACGCATTAATAGTACGCGTTAGCCAATCAATTTCCATCCCAGGCTTTCTCCCGCCCGTAGCGGAACCAATGCTTCTCCGGCAAATTCCAGTTGCGCAGGTACGTTCCAGTTTTCTTTTTTCAAAGTAACGCCATCCTTGTTGCGCGGCAGTTTGTAGAAATCCGCGCCGTGAAAACTGGCAAAGGCTTCCAGTTTATCCAGCGCGCCCGCCTGCTCGAAGGCTTCCGCGTAAAGTTCAATCGCCGCGTGAGCGGTGTAAATGCCCGCGCAGCCGCAGGCGGCTTCTTTGGCGGATCTGGAATGCGGCGCGCTATCGGTGCCGAGGAAAAATTTCGGGTTACCGCTGATGGCGGCTTCAACCAGTGTCCGGCGATGAGTTTCGCGCTTCAGTACGGGAAGACAGTAGTGGTGTGGCCGGA
>JAKDLC010000187.1 GCA_030453055.1 Nitrosospira sp. | reverse complement strand
GTTCCTGATCGGAATGTGCGATAAGATGGGCGGGGCTCACGTTGAGCACGATCGGCAACAACATTCGTGCATCGGGATCGCCAATGTCTTGACGCGCCCGATGCAGCGCTTGCAGGATGGTGATCGGCTGCATAATCCCAAGGTCCGGCAGTTGCCGGCTCATTTCGACTTTTTGCGAGTTCACGCTGAGATTACCGTTCAGCCACGACTATGAGCTCGCCGCGAAAATAAGCCTGCCCTGTCCTCACTCCCCCATCGCCGCCAACTGCTCCGCCTGATGCTCGGATACCAGCGCAGAGCAAAGCTCGTTCAAGTCTCCATCCATGATCTGCTCTATCTTATACAACGTGAGATTGATGCGGTGATCGGTTATCCGGCCCTGCGGGAAATTATAGGTACGAATGCGTCCCGAGCGGTCGCCGCTACCGATCAACGACTTGCGGGTGGCCGCCTGCTTGCTTTGCTGCTCTTGCGTTTGCTTGTCGCGAATGCGCGCAGCCAGAACGCTCATCGCCTGCGCCTTGTTTTTGTGCTGCGAACGTCCATCCTGACACTCGACCACGATATTGGTCGGCAGATGCGTAATGCGCACCGCGGAATCCGTCTTGTTGATGTGTTGGCCGCCGGCGCCGGAAGCGCGGTAAGTGTCGATCCGCAACTCCGCCGGATTCAGCACGACGTCCATGATCTCGTCCGCCTCAGGCATCACCGCAACGGTACAGGCGGAAGTGTGAATACGCCCCTGGGTCTCGGTGACCGGCACACGCTGCACCCGATGGCCGCCCGATTCGAACTTGAGCCTGGAGTAGGCGCCGTTACCGATGATTTTGGCGATGATTTCCTTGTAACCGCCGGCCTCGGACGGACTCTGCGAAATGATTTCAACCTGCCAGCGTTGGCGCTCGGCAAAGCGCGCATACATGCGGAACAAATCGGCGGCAAATAACGCGGACTCGTCGCCGCCGGTGCCGGCGCGGATTTCCAGAAAAATGTTGCGCTCGTCGTTAGGGTCCTTGGGCAATAACTGTTTTTGCAGCTCCGCTCCGATTTGTGTGAGCTTCTCTTTACCGTCGCGTATTTCGGCATCGGCAAATTCGCGCATTTCGGCATCGGCGCTCATCTCCTGCGCGGTATGGATATCCCGCTCACTTTGCAGATAAGCGTCATAAAGCTCGACCAACGGCGCGATCTCCGCGCGTTCGCGCGCAAGCTTGCGATAGTTGTCGAGATCAGCGCTGATGGTTTCGCTACTCATCAGGCGGTTCAATTCCTCCAGGCGCACGCCAAGCTGCGTGAGTTTGCCGGCAATACTCTTGTTCATTCCGGGCGATGGAGATGGTACAGGCGATTGATCAGGTCGACCAGGTCGTCGCGTTCTTCCGCTGCAGCGTGATTGAGTGCGTAGGAGGGTATGTGGAGAAATTTATTGGTCAGACCATTACTCAGGGATTCCATGATTTTTTGCGGGTCCTCGCCCCTGGCCAGAAGCTTCCTGGCCCGCTCCAGTTCGTGGCGCCGGTAGCGTTCGGCCTGGTCCCGCAACGCGCGTATCGTGGGGACCAGTTCGCGCGACTCCAGCCAGTGCATGAAATTGATCACGTTAGAGTCGATGATCGCCTCGGCCTGCGCTACCGCGCCCTGGCGTGAATCCAGACCCTCCTTGACGATATCGGCAAGATCGTCCACGGAATAGAGGAACACGTCATCCAGTTCCGCCACTTCCGGCTCGACGTCTCGCGGCACCGCCAAGTCCACCATGAAAATCGGGCGATGCTTGCGCGCCTTGATCGCGCGCTCCACCATGCCTTTGCCAAGTATCGGCAGAGTGCTCGCTGTGCAGGTCACCACGATATCGTGCAATGCCAATTGCTCGGGTAGTTCGTTCAGGGTAATGGTCTGCGCATTGAAACGATGCGCCAGAATCTGGGCGCGGTCACTGGTGCGATTGGCGACGGTGATACGCTTCGGATGGCGTGCGGCAAAATGACTTGCGCATAACTCGATCATCTCGCCCGCTCCGACAAACAATATGCGCTGCTCGCCGATATCGCCAAAAATCCGCTCCGCCAGCCGCGTAGAAGCCGCAGCCATGGAAACGGAATTCGCGCCGATTTCGGTGGAACTGCGAACTTCCTTGGCGACGAAGAAAGTACGCTGAAACAACTTGTGCAACAGCATTCCGAGTGTGCCGGCGTGCTCTGCGGACTTCACCGCATTCTTTAACTGGCCAAGTATCTGCGGCTCACCCAGCACCATGGAATCCAACCCACTAGCCACGCGAAAGGCATGCTTCACTGCTTTTTCGCGGGGCAGCTGGTAGAGATACGGCTCCAGTTCGCGCGCCTGCAAGTGATGGAAATCCGCCAGCCAGTGCATTGCCTCCTCCGGCTTCTCGGTACTGCAATAAATCTCGGTGCGATTGCAGGTTGAAACAATCGCCGCCTCCCTCACAGGACGGCGACCTACAAGATCGTGCAATGCGTGTTCCATCGCATCTTCCGGAAATGCCACCTGCTCGCGCACGTCCAGCGGCGCGGTCTGGTGGTTAATGCCAAAGGCAAATAACTGCATGGAAGACAATGTAAGCACTGGCGAAGGATCTGAAAATTTGCTGATTATAGTATTACAAGCGTTTGAATACCATCAATTAGAAGGGTTTCCCTATAGAAGAGTTTCAGGTTTCCGGAAAAATATCGGAGCGATGGGAGTATCAAGTAGGGTCTCGCCGCTTGGCAAGTACTCCTGAAATCGCCAACGGGGGTCATGCCTCGGGCAGCTTTGACGTGAGCTGCCTCGCGTCGCCATTCCCGTTCCAAAACAGAAAACCGTTTTACGGAAACGTCATCCCTGTCGCGGTTATTGACATATTTTCCAAATCCACTTTTTGGTGTCGGATAAGTTGCTGTTTATAAGGTATGGGTAATCCTGGAATGGAAATTGCTTAAGATTACGTTGGACATTGTCCGTATAAGGCATGACCTGGAATGGATCAACTCTCTACCTTATCTGCTGAGCAGCTCTCCCGTTATTTCCGAATCATTACGGAAGGAACAGGCATACGTCGCCATAACGAGTTGCTGGCATGGTTGCAGGGAGAAATACAGGACTTTTTGCCGCACGAAATTCTGATCGCCGCATGGGGTGATTTCACGGCAAACCTGATTGGTTACGACATTGTTTCAGCGCTGCCTGGCGTCAGAACCGAAAACGCCAACCCGCAAACGTTCTCCCCGCTACTGCAGGGATTGTTTAATCGCTGGATACAGATGGGAAAATCACCCTATACGTTAGGCGTCGGCGAATCCGGTTTCCTGCTGGAAGGAGGCGGCCTCCGGTGTCCTCTCGGCAAGGCATTGCGAGGCATGCGGTCTTTACTGGTACACGGACTCACCGACGAGCGGACCCGCCATGACTGTCTTTACGTGATCTTCAGCTCGGAAAGAAAGCTGCACGAATCGCTTGGCGCCATGCAGATTCTGTTGCCTTATCTTGACACGGCCTTATGCCAGGTTACACCGCTCATTCATCCCGAGTCCGCGTCCGGCGAGTCTCCATCAACAGACTGGGGATTGAGCAAGCGGGAAATAGAGATTATGAATTGGATCAAGATGGGAAAAGCAAATTCCGAGATTGCCGGTATTTTAAACATCAGTATATTTACGGTTAAAAATCACGTGCGGAATATCTTCAAAAGGCTGGATGTTTCCAACCGGATGCAAGCCATTTCAAAGGTCGCGCCGAGCCGCAAACAAAATGGTGGAAATTCAACCTGAATCCGGTAGTGTAGTGAGTCAGAGATATCGTTACATAACCGATTCAAATGAATAAACCGGGAAGGAATGTTAAAAATGACTGGATTGTTGCCAGACAAGGCGCGAGGAGGCGCATAGTTATTCATATGCAACGACGAGCAACGCAGTATGGCGACAATCTAGTCATTTTTAAGTAACGATATTTCTGACTCACTACACTAGTTGACCGCTCATCCAATAGATCAGCGTCATGATTGTTTCAGCATATCTTTCTCCAGTCGGACAACCCCGCTACCGGGGCAGGGCTGCCGGAACTGGCGCTCATCGGATTAAGCGTTTCCTTTGCGGTTCCTGCGTCTAGCCATACCTCCCATCAAACCGAGCCCTGCCAGTAGCATGGCATAAGTTTCCGGTTCGGGAATCGTCGGAACCTGCGTCAGAGTGAAGGTGGCGGTATTCCCCGCGCCTGGATCGAACGGGCTCAGATTAAAGGTCGCAGTAGTCGTACCTTGATCCGCCAATTCTCCGGTGAAATTGAGGTTACGTGGACCGCTTGAAGGAGCCGAATCGAGCGTGAAGCCGGTAAGTTCTGAACTGTTGAAGTTCGTAAACACCACCCCCTGACCGCCGGTTTCCGGTTCGGTAATACTGAAGTGAAAGTCGACCCACGACTGGCCGGTGTCGTTGGTAATCATCTCGGTCACGGCGTAGGGGTTGCCCGGACCGCCGTCAGTATGACCAACCGTAAAAGTCAGGACGATTGGGTCAAGGCTATCAAAGGCTTTGGTAAGATTCAGTACGTTGGGATCGGTGGTGTTACTAATAATGTCAAACGTTCCCAAGCCCCCTCCGCTAGCCGTTATACCGGTAATGACGCCCGCGGCGGATGCGGCAGAAATCGAGCCTCCGAAGGCTAAAGCAGCTACGAGTAATTTTAATCGCATGTTCATTGGTTTTCTCCACGATAAACGTACATTCGAAATTAGTCGGTATGCCGGACAATGCTTCCTTTGGGCGCAAACGGGAAGCGCCCCTCAACCGACAACTCATCATCCCACAGAAAAACAAATCTGGGAATAGTCCTACAGGCATAGCACGATTGCACTATATCGGGCCGCACGCTTTCCAATAAAGCGCAAATGGAGTGCGATCTTGCTACAATCCCCCAATCAATCTGTCGCGCTAATGCATTCGGAATGATTCTGGCTTTATGCGTCAGCATCCCGGGTGGCGCCTTATTTTTCAAGGCCCCTCCCCTGGCTCGGCGGATATCGCCCAT
>JAKDLC010000018.1 GCA_030453055.1 Nitrosospira sp. | reverse complement strand
ACGGTTGTACCTTAACACAAATCTTCGCCAGGTGCGACAATTTGTCGCACCTGGCGTCGGTGATGTCGCCCGCTGGCACCAGAAGTCCTGAGAGCGCGTAAAAAATGAGCATAGAATCTGCAACAGCCAATCTTTATCCCGCCTGAATCATTCCAATATTTATTTTTTTACAAGGGTATACCCAAGCAACGAAAATTCTGCAAGAATTCGTGCTGCCGCAGGATGGTTTTCAGGATGGATTTTCAACCTGGAAAAAAGCGTCTTCATACGTCTCCGGAAATATAAAAGGAATCCGAAAAATGCCGCAAGAACTGAGTAAACAAGCCACTTCTTACAAACCGAAGAAAGGGGAAAGCTACATGAGTTCCAGGCAGCTGCTGCATTTCCGCCACATCCTGGAAGGCATTAAAGTTGAGTTGGGACAAGATATAGATCTCACGGTGCACACCATGCAGGACGAAGCGACGATCTTCGCCGATCCCAATGATCGCGCTACTCAGGAATCGGACATGGCGCTGGAGCTGCGCAATCGTGACCGTGAACGCAAGCTGATCAAGAAAATTGACGAGACCATCGCTAAAATAGATACGGGTGACTATGGTTATTGTGACAGCTGCGGCATTGAAATCGGCCTGAAAGGCCTTGAAGCCCGCCCTACCGCCACCCTCTGCATAGACTGCAAGACCCTCGACGAGATAAGAGAAAAACAGGTGGCCAAATAAAACTTATTTTTTCGCTTCTATCGCTTTCCATATTTGGCCGTTGTAACAAAACAAAAAAGCCCCAACTTGCGACTGGGGCTTCTTCAAGAAAATCGTCACCGATCTCCATTCATCACGCGGCCGTCACCATTTACAAAGTGGCGTTGTCGGCGCTCTCTACGGCGACTGCCTTCATACTGAGACGCAGCCGCCCCTTATCGTCGGCCTCCAGGACCTTGACACGCACCGCCTGCCCTTCCTTGAGATGATCAGCGACGTTGTTGACACGTTCATTGGCGATTTGCGAGATATGCAATAAACCATCCTTGCCTGGCAGAACGCTGACGATCGCACCGAAATCCAGAAGTTTCAATACGGTGCCGTCGTATATTCTGCCCACCTCCACCTCGGCGGTAATGTCTTCGATGCGTTTTTTCGCCACCTCGCCACCTTCGGCGTTGACACAGGCTATCATGACGGTGCCGTCGTCGGCGATGTCGATGGTGGTGCCGGTTTCTTCGGTCAGCGCACGTATTACCGCACCGCCCTTGCCAATCACGTCACGGATCTTCTCGGGGTTGATTTTTATTTTAATGATGCGCGGGGCGTGTTCGGAAATGTCCTCGCGCGTTGAAGGCAACGCCTGTTTCATGATATGCAGAATGTGCAGGCGTCCTTCCTTGGCCTGTAGCAGTGCGGCATGAAGGATATCCCTGGTGATGCCCTGAATCTTGATATCCATTTGCAGCGCGGTGATCCCCTTCTCGGTACCAGCCACCTTGAAGTCCATATCGCCCAGATGATCTTCATCGCCAAGAATATCGGTCAGCACGGCGAACCGGTTGCCCTCTTTGATCAGCCCCATGGCGATACCCGCCACGTGCGCTTTCAGCGGCACGCCCGCATCCATCAATGCCAGGCAGCCGCCGCAGACCGACGCCATGGAACTGGAACCATTCGATTCGGTGATTTCGGATACGACTCGTAGCGAATAACCAAACTCTTCGGCGGAAGGAAGCACCGCAACCAGAGCTCGCTTGGCCAAACGTCCGTGTCCGATTTCGCGGCGCTTGGGCGTACCGACGCGGCCCGTTTCGCCGGTAGCGTAAGGCGGCATGTTGTAGTGGAGCATGAAGCGTTCGGAGTAATCTCCCTGCAGTGCATCAATTTTTTGCTCGTCTCTCCCTGTGCCCAGGGTTGCAACCACCAGCGCCTGGGTTTCCCCGCGAGTAAACAGGGCGGAGCCGTGGGTGCGCGGCAGCAAGCCGCTACGGATCGTAATGGGGCGAACGGTGCGAGTGTTCCGCCCGTCAATACGAGGCTCGCCATCGAGAATCTGGGTGCGTACGATTCTCGACTCCAGGGCAAAGCAAGCCTCCTTTACCGCTTGCCCATCCGGCCCATCTTCCGTATTGACGCCGACCTCGGCGAAAACTTTTTTCCAAATATCATCTATGGCCTCGGATCGCGCCTGTTTTTGCCCCAATTGAAATGCGGCGCGCAAATCCGCTTCCGCCAAATCTGCGATTTCTTTAGCCAGAGCGGTATCCCTTGGCGCCGGCATCCAGTCCCATGCGGTAACCCCTGCTTCGTCAGCCAGTTCGTTGATGGCGTCGATCACCGCCTGCATTTGCTGATGACCGTACATGACGGCGCCCAGCATGATGTCTTCGGATAGCTCCACTGCCTCGGATTCCACCATCAGTACCGCTTGCCGAGTGCCCGCCACCACCAAATTCAACTGAGTCTGTTTCAGCTCGGTAGTAGTGGGATTCAGGACATATTCGCCGTCGATGTAGCCGACGCGTGCGGCGCCGATGGGTCCATCGAAGGGGATGCCGGAAAGCACCAGCGCGGCGGAGGCGCCGACTACGGCGGGTATGTCCGCGTCCACTTCGTTATCGGACGACAGAACCGTCGCCACGATTTGTACTTCATTGTAAAAACTTTCGGGAAATAGCGGACGGATGGGACGATCGATCAGACGGGAGGTGAGGATTTCCTTTTCGGACGGACGGCCTTCACGCTTAAAAAAACTGCCGGGTATTCTACCGGCAGCGTAGCTTCTTTCCTGATAATCCACTGTCAAAGGAAAAAAATCCTGACCCTGCTTGGCGCTTTTTGCACCCACCACAGTAACCAGCACTACGGTGTCGTCCATGGTGACCATCACTGCTCCATGCGCCTGTCTTGCTATCTCCCCGGTTTCCAGCGTAAGTTTATGACGCCCGTAGGCAATACTTTTCGTGATTGATTTCAATTAACTACCCTTTTTTTCAAAAAAATTGTTTCCGTCCGCACATGGCAGCCAATTCGGCGCAGGATTTGTGATATCCATCGGAATAGGCGAGCAAGGGCGGCGTTCGCTATTCCGCGCCTTGCACCAGCTTCATCGTCCGGGGCCGATATTTTATTTGCGTAAGCCAAGACGCTCGATCAACGTACGATAACTATCGACGCTGCTGCGCTTCAGATAATCGAGCAGCTTGCGGCGGCGGCTTACCATGCGTAATAAACCGCGGCGCGAATGATGATCCTTGACGTGCGCTTTGAAATGATTAGCCAGATCATTGATACGGGCGGTCAATAACGCCACTTGCACTTCGGGAGAACCCGTATCCCCGGCGACTCGCTGATAGTCGCGCACCACCTGCGCTTTTTGATCGGTTGTGATTGACATGCGTCTCTCCATTAAATGCCTGATACGAAAGGCCGGTATTTTACTCTCTAAAAGAGCAAGTTCTCAAGCAATATGCTCTTTATTTTCCGGTAATCCCCATTTCCCTGCCCGCATATCGCACCACTGTGGATAACGTGGAGCATGCGGCGCGCGCGTCCGTCGCAAGACGCAGCAGTGTGCCGAGAGTCACGGATCGTCGCAGCAATAATGGCAGCAGGCGCGCCAGATCGGCGCTGCCGTCACGACGTACCGCATCGAGCAGAATCGGCGGGGGTGAAAATTCGACTGGATCCGAGATGGCTCGCACCGCCAGGAAGGGCATGCCTGCATGGGCGGCGGCCTGTGCCACCGCACCGCTTTCCATATCCACCGCACAGGCGCCGGTAACTTGCGCCAACTCCCGTTTTGCGGTTGCGGAGGTCAGCACCTGCTTGCTGCTGGCTAACGTACCGCCAGCGACAGTCAAGTGAACGGGCAGCAACTGTTGCAGGCGGGCACGCCAGTCCGGATCAACTTGCCATGAACGATCGGCATCGATCGACTCAGGCAGCACCAGGTCTCCCGGGCGCAGGCCGGGAGCCAATGCGCCGGCAAGCCCGAAACTCATTAGGGCGGTCGCCCCACCCGCCGTCAACCCTTCGGCCGCCGCCAGGGCCGCCTCTTCGCCCATTCCGCACAGCCATATCGCCGCGTTCTCCCCCAGGCTGATCCTTTGGTTAAAGGCTACGCGTAGCGGGGTAACGCAACGCGCTTCCATACGCATCGCCGTCACGATGCCTACTGCTCTCACGCAGAAGGCTTTCGGGTCAGCGAATGAAATCTGGCCAGAGCCCACAGCGGAAAATACTTCACATACCCGTGATATCTCAAGTAGAAAACCCGGGGGAAGCCCGGTGCGGTGAACCAGGGATCGTGCCATAGGCCATCTCCGGCTTGCTGGCGCAACAGGTAGTCGACGCCGCGGCGTACTTCATGGCTACTCCCTTCCCCCGCCGCCATCAGACCGAGCAGCGCCCAGGCCGTCTGAAAAGATGTACTCGTTTCAAATTGCCCGGCTCGTTGCGGTTCGGAGTACGTATCGTTGCCTTCGCCCCAGCCTCCGTCATCGCGCTGTACGGACTTTAGCCACTGAACGGCGCGGCGAATGGCCAGGTGACCGGTATCCACACCCACCAGGCGGAAAGCCTCCAGTACCGACCAGGTACCGTAAATATAATTGCTTCCCCAACGTCCGAACCAGGCTCCGCTGGGTTCCTGCTCGCGGAATAGGTAGCTCAGGCCTCGTTCGACGGCCTCCTTATGTCTGGAGTCGCCATGCAGCGCCAAAAAACCGGTACAACGAGCCGTGACGTCGCTACTGGGTGGATCGAGCAAAGCGCCGTGGTCAGCAAACGGAATTTCATTGAGGTAGTAATGAACATTATCGGAGTCGAAAGCCGCAAACCCGTCGTTGCGGGATTGCATGCCGGCCAGCCACTCTGCCGCGCGTATCAGGTTTTCGCGATACGCCTGGGGATCCGCTTGATGGAGCGCCCATGCTACCGCGGCGGTGTCGTCCAGATCCGGATAGTGGGGATTGGCGTACTGGAAGGCCCAGCCGCCGCCCGCAAGGCCGGGATGATCTTCTTGCCAGTCCGCCGGCGCATCGAGTACCTGATTAGGGATCAACCAATCGAGCGCCTTTCGAATGGGCGCCGGATCCGCACCGGCATCTTCCTGTAATGCGAGGGACGCCAGCACGGTGTCCCATACGGGAGATGTGCACGGCTGACACCAGGCGCGCTCGCCTTCCTCCACCAACAGTCCCCGAAGCGCCCGGCGGCTCTGCTCCCGATAAGGATGCTCGTAGGGATAACCCAACAACGCCAGCGCCTCGGCGGCATTTACCATGGCGGGGAAAATCGCCCCCAAGCCGCAATCGCCGTTGAGCCGCTCCACGGTCCAGCGTTCCGCGCGGCGCAGCGCAACACGGCGCAGGGCCTGAGGAATGAGCGGCTCGAAGAGCGAACCGGTGCGCTCGATGAACAGGAACAACCGATTGAGGGGGGTGCGCACGGGAAAATAGTCGCGTTCATCCTCCGGAGGAACCGTAAACAGTTCGCGGATATGAACTTTGCGCGGATTCGCGGCGCGCGCTTTCAAGCTGCAAAGAATAGATAGCGGCACCGTCACGGCTCGAGACCAGTAGGCGATTTTGCTCAAGTGAAACGGAAACCAGCGCGGCAATAATATGATCTCCACCGGCGTAAAGGGAACGCCGCGCCAGGGGATCTGCCCAAACATCGCGAGCATCAGGCGCGTGAAGACATTGGTGCGCGCTGCGCCCCCATGTTCCAAAACAGCTGTCCGGGCACGCGTCATATGGGGGGCATCCGGCGAATCACCCACCAGCTTCAGCGCGTAATACGCTTTGACCGTACCGCTTTGATCGAAATGACCGCCGTAGTATAACGACCAGCCGCCATGCCCGGGATCCTGCTTGTCGCGAATGAATCGGGCAAGCCTGATTTCCAGATCCGCATCCACATCATCCATGAAATGCATCATCAGGATATATTCGGCTGGAATCGTACAATCCGCTTCCAGCGGAAAACACCAGTGCCCATCCTCTTTCTGCAGAGACAGCAAAGCCTCGCGCGCCGCGGTCAACCCATCTTCCAGCGGGATTGTATTTTCGATGCTCAGGTATTGATCTTGCGAAGCGGACATGGAATGCCAATCAGGCTTAGCGCAACGGCTTGGCCGCAGGCTTGTTCTGCACGACGTCGAATGACGGATCGTCGTAGCTCTCGGGCGGCGGGTCGCCATCATAAATCAAATGCTTACGCTGTTGCAAAAACCCTTCGCGCACAAACAGGTAAGGGTCCAGCGCCGCCTGGTCACGAACGCGCATGGGGCCGGATAGTCTCGCGCGTTTGTCGATTACGCCCAGTATGGCGACGGGCGCTACGATGGCGGTGCTGGCAACGGTGCCCGCGTAAAACAGGAGATTGCTGAAAACCGCTCACCGGGATGCCCGGCGCATCGCGGTAGCTACTGGGCCCGATCAAAGGAACAAACAGGTACGATCCCGTGTTGACGCCCCACACGCCCAGCGTTTGCCCGAAGTCTTCGTCGTGCTGCGGCAAACCCATGGGCGCCGCCATATCGAAAAGTCCGCCCAGGCCAATAGTCGAATTGACGACAAAACGCAGACTGTCCTGGAACCCCTGGCGCACCTTGCCCTGCAAAAAATCGTTCAGAATTACATTTGGATACGCAAGGTTGTCATAAAAATTTCCGATCGAGCGCTGCATCGGGCTGGGTACGTACTTTATATAGGCGTCCGCAACCGGCGCCAGAACATTACGGTCGATCGTGTCGGTAAATTCGTAAAATTTACGATTGGTTTTCTCGTTAGGATCGCTTGCATCCACGCCCGGTTCATTCGGGCGCACGGTAGCGCAACCGGTAAACAGCACTGCGCATGCCAACAGTAGAGCGGTCGTCGAAAGGTTACGCATCATGATTAAGCAGGAGTAGGGCCAACCAGGCCGGTCGATCCGACACTCGTTACATCAGCAATATGGCGATCCGGGCTAAGTACGAAGTATAACCCTAAATCCGGTGGTTGGCCGCTCATTTTCAACTTTAGCGCCATGATCCACAAAGATTTTTTGCTTGACGCGGGCTCATGGTCAGGCTTTCGCACCTTGACCTGGAGCCCGCAGCAACACCGGCAGTATAACGAGAGTACAAATCAAAGTAAAAGTCAGCCCTACCGTAAGCATTATGCCTATACTGGCGGTCCCCTGGTGCGACGATATCATCAAACTCGCAAAATCGACCAGAGCCGTCAAGGCGCTGTAAAAAATAGCGCGCGCGGTACTGGTGTGAATCAGAATTTCGCTCACCATCTCGTTATTCAGACTTCGGTGCACCATGTGCAGACTACTGTCGATACCAATTCCCAGCAGCAGCGGCAACGCAATGATATTGGCGAAGTTGAACGGCACATTAAACAGGACGGTAAAAGCGGCGGTAAATAAACTGGACAGCAATAGCGGAATCAGTACCAACAGCGTATACTTTACACTGCGCAACAATATCAGCAATGCGGCGGTAATGCCCACCAGCGCCAGTAAAAACGCGTGAGCGAAGGCCCGCACGACGGCATCGCCGGCTTCCAGACTCACAAACGGCGCGCCCGTGGCCTGCGGCGCCACTTGCTGCACGGCTTGCACAAAACGCCGCAATGCGTCGTTGTCGTTGAGATCCTCCGCCGGATAAACCGCCAGCCGGTATTCGCCTGTCCGGCTGCGCCAGCGGTCGACCAACGATGCAGGCAGATCTTGCTCACCAAACGGGGTCGCCTCAGTAACGGTGCGCAGACCCTGCAAAGCGTCGGGCAGCGTAGCAAGCAGATCCTCCTCCACTGAATTCAGCAATCTCCTCCTGTCGTCAGTACCGGCCGATTCGAGTCGAGCCAGCAGATCGGTAAGGGATGATCTGAGGGCGCGGGCGGTCACCGAATCGGGATGATCCGGACGCTCGGCAACGAACCTGTCCAACGCCTCACCCAGCGCACGCAACGCATCCAATGCCTTGCGCTGCTGCGTTGAACCTTGTTCGTCTGCCGCCGGCGCCGGCGCCGACGGCATGATCGGGCCCGTCGTGAGCGCCATCTCCTCGATGAGCGCGAATTTCTGCTCTTGCTCCGTTGGCACGAAATCGGAAATCGTGACCACCTTGCTCACTTCGGGAAGTTCGGCCAGACGCTGCGCCAAACGTTCCGTTTCCTTACGATCGTCAGCCAGCACGACGCCGTGCCAGGGCGACTGGTCCGGGTCCCCAAGAAGCTTGCGAAAAGCCTGCACCGCCTGTCCCTGCTGATCCTTCATATTCAGCAGATTGTAGTCAAATCTTACCTGGGGCAATACTGCAATAGCGACGATCAGAGCCGCCAGCGTGGCTGCATAAGTCAGTTTATGCCATCGCAATGACAGCTCGAGCACCTTGCCCACGGAGCTTTTCATACTGGATTTCGCCGGTGGCCGTTTCGGAAAATAACGTAACAGGGCGGGACCGATGGTAAGCGTAACCAGCAGGCTGATCACCATGCCGGTACCGGAGATGATCCCCAATTCCGCCACCCCGCTGTAATCGGTGGGAATGAACGCATAGAAACCGATGGCGTTGGTGATGGTACACGCGGTCAATGCGGCTCCGGCTTCGCCGCCGGACACATGGATGGCCTCGGTCGCCGGCAGGCCGTCTGCCCGCACCTCGCGATGCCGCAGCAGAAAGTGGATGGCGAAGTCTGCCCCCAGCCCTATGTACAACACGGCAAAAGCGATGGAGATCAGGTTCAGGTGACCGACCGCGACGGTGGCGAAGGCCGCGGTAAGAATCAGGCCCATTGTCAGGCAGATCAGCACGTTGAATATCAGACCCGGGGTGCGCATCGCAAAATAGAGCACCACCGCCACCATTACGAAGGTAATTATGAAGGCATATTCCATCCCGCGCAGGGAACTGTTGAGTTCCTCTTCGGCTAGCGCCACCTCACCGGTAATGCGTAGCCGCACCGGGCCATCCTCCGTTATACCGATATCTTTTGCCGCTGCATGAAGGGCCGTCATGGATTGTTCGGCCGGGGATAGCTCGGTGTAATCGAGCCTCGGTTTGACTACAATGACTTCCTGGTACGTGTTTTTCTGTGGCTCGCCATGGAACAGGGATTGCCAGGATAATGCTCGCGGCGAACCTGCGAGCCGTGCGTCCAACGTCGCACCGACACCGCTCAGCACCGGCCGCAACTCCAGGCTGCGTCCCTTGCGTAATTCGTCCACGGCGCCGGTGAGCACCGAGGCAAAGGTAGGCAAGGTGGGAGCGTCGGCAATATGCGCGATCAACGGCTGCGCCGCCGCCAGGCGATCGGTGATGCGTTCCAGCTCCGGAACGCTTGCGTAGAGCAAACCGTTGCGCGCAAAAAAATCATCCGCGTTCGGCGTGTAGACATCGTGAAAATTCGTGGCGTCCTGTTTCAAACGCGTGGCGAGTCGCGTCGCGGCCACCCGGGCCTGTTCGGGTGTAGAAGCCTCCAGCACCACCAGCAGGGTTTCGATGTCCTGGGGAAACGTTTCCTCGTAGTGCTTCAGGTTTACGCGAAACGGCAGATGCTCGGACAGCATGTCCTTGGTATCGGTATTCACTTCGAGATTACGCGAAACATAGATGCCGCTCGCCACAGCAATCAGGAATCCTGTAAGCAGGACCCAGGCGGCATAACGATAGGAAATTGTGGACCAGCGCGCGAAGATGTCGTAGATGCGGCTGTGGGAAGCTTTGATTGGCAGGGTCATCCTTCAGGAAGCGATTTGGACTGATCAGCCTAAATCCGGTTTAGTTCTGTTCAGTCAGGGCAATCTTTTCCTTGAGCATGTCGATGAGTGTCTGGAAACCGTCACGCTGAAGGATGGCGCGGTACTCGACGCGTTTCAGCGCAAGATCGCTGACGCCGTCAGCCAGGATGTTGACGATGCGCCAACCGTCTTTTCCCTGATGCAGGATGTAGTCGAAACGCACCGGGTCGCCACTCGACTGAACCAGTTGGGTGCGCACCAGCACCTGATCCCGCGGCATGGATTGTTGCTCCAGAAATTCAAAATGCTCACCCTCGTGACTTTTAAACCAGCCGGCGTACGTGCCAATGCTGAGCTTTCGGAAGACGTCTGTAAAAACACGCTGTTGCTCGGCGTTGAGTTGAACCCAATCGGCTCCCAAGGTGGTGCGCGCGATGAGATCGAGATCATGCGTGCGATCGATGACGGGAGCCAGTAATTCAAACCGGCCCCGATAACCGAGTTTTCCGCCTTCGCGCATTGCCTTGATCAGTGATTCGTGCAGGCGGTGTACGATCTGTTCCGGGCTGCCCGACGCCGTAGTCGCAGCCCAGGACCCAGGGACGGCCAGCAGCATCACGACCATTATCTGGAGATGCAAAAGGGTTCTGATTGCGCGCTGGACTCTCATAGTGAACGCGTGGTTGTACGACTCGTTTATCGCTCGGCTTTGACAGGAATCCCGCCGATCGTTCTTCGGGATTTCAGTTCTTCGGTCACCCACTTGGGCGTAGGCTCAGCCACCATTGCGCCAGTCGTTCTGGGGCCCCTGAGCGAGGTGAGCAACGCCTTCAACGGATGCTGCAGCGTATCTTCCACGGCGGTTGCTTCGTAACCGCAATGAGCCATGCATTGCGCACACTTCGGGTTGCTGCTGTTACCGTATTTTTCCCACGGCGTGTCCTCCAAGAGCTCCTGAAAGGTAGCCGCGTAACCTTCATCCGTTAACAAGTAGCAGGGTTTCTGCCAGCCGAATATGTTACGCGTCGGATTACCCCATGGCGTGCACTCATAGTCCTGGTTGCCGGCCAGAAAATCAAGGTACAGCTTGGAATGATTCAGTTTCCAGTTGCGTGTCTTGCCGATTTCAAAAATACCTCGAAACAGCTTCTTGGTATCCTGCCCTTTGATAAAGATGTCCTGCTTCGGCGCACGTTCGTAGCTGAATCCCGGTGCAATGGTTGCACCCTCGATGCCTAGTTCCATAGCGTAATCCAGAAATTCGGCAACGTCCTCAGGCGTCTCCCCCTGAAACAGGGTACAGTTTACCGTGACTCTGAATCCTCTTGTCACGCACAATTTTATTGCCTCGACCGCCCGGTCAAAAACGCCGTCCTGGCAAACCGAGGCATCATGTCTTTCCTTCATGCCATCCAGATGAATGGAAAAAGTCAGGAAGGGAGATGGCGTATAGTCATTGATCTTTTTTTTCAACAAAAGCGCGTTCGTACACAGATAAACATATTTTTTCCGGGCGACGATACCGGCGATGATCTGCGGCATTTCCTTGTGTATCAATGGTTCCCCGCCGGGAATCGACACCATCGGCGCACCACACTCGTCGACAGCCTGCATGCATTGTTCAAAGGACAGGCGCTGGTCCAGAACGTCGTCCGGATAGTCGATCTTGCCGCAGCCCGCGCAGGCTAAATTACAACGAAACAGAGGCTCCAGCATCAGAACCAAAGGATATTTTTTTACTCCTTTCAGCTTTTGCTTGATCAGATAGCTGCCTACAGCGATCTGTTGACGTAAAGGAACTCCCATGAGCAAATCCTCCCGGAAAAACTTCAATAAATTGGTTGATGGCCACGCACGACAATCATTCTGATTTTTTTGTTACTCTGCTCTTACGTCGCAACGGTCGTTTCCATGCCATCGTCCTCCGCGTTTTACTTTTTCTGGCGACATTTTATTGCGTCGGTATGGTAGCACGTATATCTCATAAACTAAACACACGAGCGCATCAAGGTTAATGCGCGAATCGTAACCCTGGCGGCCTGTCAGCATCCCGCGGGCTGAACGACACCAAAAAAATGGGGCGCCGAAGCGCCCCGTTTTCAACTGACTGACTCGATTAAAAGTTGTGACGAACACCAATCGTGTAGGTGGAACGATTGCCTGTTGCATAACTGGGTGCGACAACGTTGTTGAAGCTATTTGCAGCCGCGCCGTTCGGATTCTCCACATAGACATGCTGGTAACCGCCAAAAAGACTGGTGCGCTTGCTCAGGTTGTGGATGGCGCCTACGGTAAAGCTGTCGGCGCTGCGTGCCGCCGCGCCAGTGATACCACCCGCATGCGCTTTGGTCATACCGCCTTGCGCCACAAGAACGGTATTGCCCCACTTGTAGGTACCGCCCGCGTGCCAGATGCTGCCATCGGCGCCGAAGTTCATCGCGGAATTACACTGCCCTGTAGTGACGGCGTCAAGCGGGTTCGCAACCAGGGCGGAAGCGGTGGTACAGGTAGCGGAGCCAATCGCGTTGTTGATGTCCTCATATTGGCCCATAAGCTTGAAGTTCTGCAAGACGCCGGGCGCGAAGCCCATCGACGCGCCGACACGCCATACCTCTTCGGTTCTAAGCCCGAGACTCTTTTGCAGGGTGTTGGCGTTGTCCCTGGAGTAGCCGCCGAATATATCTATCGAATGCCCCATCCAGTCGGCGTGGTATTTGGCAGCGGCCTGGCCGTCGAACTCGCCGTCTTTACCGCCGGTTTGGCCCTGATGACCCAGACCACCGGGAAGAAAGCTGCTTGAGATGCCGCCCAGACCAGGATTCAAAGCTCGTTGCGGATCGAGGCTGTTCGCATCGCCGGGCATGAGCAGGGCGGCGAAGCTGAAGCCTTCGACGGTCGCGGAGTCGAAGCGGATCGCGCTGTTGACAAAGCCGTTTGCGCCCGAACCCAGGCCGTTGGCGCCTCCGGACATGGTGCCGCCGGCGCCGTTGGCTTGCAGCGTGGTATAGGCAAACGGATCGATCGTCATACCGCCGGCGAAGTCCTTGAATGGCGACTGAACGCGGCCAAATTTGGCATCGCCCCAGTTATTATGGGAAAGACCTACCCACTGCTCACGAGGCGTCGTGGCTGAACCGGCGCCGGCGTTCAAGCCAAATTCCAGACGGGCATTGGCTTTTAACCCATTGCTCAATTGCTCGGTAATCTGCAGACCCCAACGCGACGAACGGGCGTTGTCCTCAAGCGCTCCCTCACTGCGCCGGCCCGAAGAATCGTTAAGGCTGTATTCCGCTTGCACCCGGCCGAAAATCGTGACGTTTGTTCCCGGCGTCTGCGCGGATGCGACCACCGGGGCCGCGAGCGCCCCAGCGACGGCCAGTGCGATCAGTTTCTTTTTCATGTAAAAAATCTCCTTTAAAGTTGAAACGGTGGGGCCATCTCACCGACCCTATTTCGGTGCAGTGCGTCCCGCTGCTTTGGACTTCTCAAAGTGAGAAGGTTGAGAGATTGTGCCTAACGAAGCAGCGCCTAGCAAGGAAATCAAGATACTTTCCGTATATCGAAGAGGCTTGTGTTGCTTTTTTGCAACAAAATGGTATGAACGACGATTCATGGCGGACCGATCCCGAAAATCCGGGGCATAGCAGCCGTAGCGGTGTAAACCGTAGCGGCGGGGCAAATTCTACCCGAACAATCGCGCCAGTTCAACGCCTGGATTATCCGCGCGCATGAAAGCTTCGCCCACCAGGAACGCGTTTACCCGATGATTGCGCATCAACGTGACATCGGCCGCAGAGAGGATTCCGCTTTCGGTAATCACGATCCGTGCCGGCGGAATGCGGTCAAGCAGTTGCAGCGTGGCGTCCAGGCGCGTTTCAAAAGTGCGCAGGTTGCGGTTGTTGACGCCAATCAGCGGAGAATGTAATTGCAACGCAAGCTCCAGTTCCGCGCCATCGTGGACTTCAACCAGTACGGCCATGCCGAACGCCTGGGCAAGCGATTCCAGTTTGCGCATTCGGGCTACCGCCCTTGCCTCTCCCCGGCGTTCTTCTGTCAAGGGAGAAGACATACGGAACGCCGCGACGATCAACAGGATGCAGTCTGCCCCCATGACGCGGGCTTCAGCCACCTGGTATTCGTCCAGCATGAAATCCTTCCGCAGCACCGGCAGGTCGCAGGCATCCCGGGCCTGCCTCAGGTATTCCCCGCTGCCGCCAAAAAATTGCACGTCGGTCAGCACCGACAGGCAGGCCGCGCCATGCAGCGCGTAGCCGGCGGCGATGGCGGCGGGATCGAAGCGCTCGCGCAATATGCCCCTGCTGGGACTGGCTTTCTTGATTTCCGCAATGACCGCGGGCAGCCCGGCGGTAATTTTCTCCCGGATCGCACTCGTGAAATCCCGTGGCGGAAGCGCGGCCTCCGCTTCGCGCCGCATTGCAGGAAATGGCTTGACGGCCTTTGCCGCGACGATTTCCTGCATCTTGACGGTCAGAATCTCCTGCAGTATGTCAGCCATCGAGCAAACCGGCGGAGGCTTCGTCCCGAGGCTTATCCTGCGTTTTGTCCCGCGTTTTGTCTCGCGCTTTGTCCCGATTGGAGAATTCGACCAGTTCCCGCAACTTTTCCCTGGCTGCACCGCTTTCTATTGCTGCACGGGCTTTTTCCACACCTTGCTCCAGCGATCCCGCCACGCCGGCGACATAGATCGCCGCGCCTGCATTGAGCAGCACGACATCCCGCGCCGGGCCTGGCTGATTATCCAGCACCGATATCAACATCTCTCCGGATTGGCCGCTGTCTTGCGCCTGTATCATTTCGATCGCGGCGGTCGTCATGCCGAAATCTTCCGGCTTGACAGCGTATTCCATCACCTCGCCGTGCCTGAATTCGCCTATCCACGTTTCACCCGCGATGGTGATTTCGTCCAGCCCTCCTTGCCCTTTCCTGCCATCCGTGCCGTCCGTGCCGTGAACCACCATCACATGATGGCTGCCCAAGCGCTGCAACACCCGCGTCAGGATGCCGACGAGATCCGGATGAAACACGCCCAGTAACTGATTCTTCGCCCCGGCGGGATTGGTCAGCGGTCCCAGGATATTGAACAGGGTGCGCACGCCCAATTCGCGCCGGACGGGCGCGGCATGTTTCATGGCGCTGTGAAAATTGGGAGCGAACATGAAACCGAGGCCGATTTTTTCTATGGCTTCCGCAATTTGCCCCGGCGTCTGATCGAGGTTGACGCCGAGCGCTTCAAGCACATCCGCGCTCCCCGACTTGCTGGATACGGAGCGCCCGCCATGCTTGGCGACCCGCGCCCCGGCAGCCGCCGCGACAAAAGCCGCGGTGGTGGAAATATTGAAGGTATGGGCGGCGTCCCCGCCAGTCCCGCAAGTATCCACGAGATGCCGCTGATCCGCCACGTCCACTCGTGTGGCAAATTCGCGCATGACCTGCGCAGCGGCGGCGATTTCGCCAACGGTTTCTTTCTTCACCCGCAGCCCGGCAATGATGGCCGCCATCAGTACGGGCGACACCTCCCCTCGCATGATCTGACGCATGAGCGAGAGCATCTCGTCGTTAAAAATCTCGCGGTGCTCGATAATGCGGGCGAGCGCTTCTTGCGGTTTCATCAGAGCGCTTCTTTTGGTTTTATCATCATATGCCTATGAACCATTCTCAG
>JAKDLC010000186.1 GCA_030453055.1 Nitrosospira sp. | reverse complement strand
ACCCATCGAACATTCACTCTCATCGTGACGAGGCGAAATCGGCAAACTCAGGATTATTTCGTCCTCGACCAGCGCCAGAACATCCATGTCAGACATTGCCAGAACGCCATCAACCAATTCATTTTTGTCGAGACGCGAGAGTTCGTCCTCATTTCTTGTCAGCAACAGTTCTGTTCGTAACTCCAGCGCATGCCGAAGCTCGCCAAGACAACGCTGGCACCGGAGGCTTATTGATCCCTGGATGACGATTCGCAAGATAGGCTTGGCATTCCTGTCCACAGCGCCACTTACAGTGTACTTTAGCTCGCCGCAATTACCAACCAGATAGTCCTGCAAGCGCTCAAGCTCGGAAATGGTGATTTTACCATGATATGACTCGGCATTACGGGCAAAATCAAGGGCATCTATGACAAGCCGTGCAGACATAAAGGAGGAATTATTCTAAATCCGGTAGTTGAACGGGGTGAATCTCGTTTTCGCACCCTCAATTGATAAACAAGCATGTTTAGTATTAGAATTTGCGTTTTCATACGGCGCGCATGATATATTTTTTGCCTTCGGGTGTCAAAAATCATCTAAAAGCAGCCTGAATTCGGCGGTTATCGCTCAATTTTGTCTGTTTAGCGATATAATCCACAAAAAATTTTTCCCTCTACTTAGCCTTCACCGTTTGGTGAATCGCTACGGGATGGAGTGCGCACTCCACCCCGTCCAGATACCGGATTCAGGTTGAAAACACCACAAACTGCCCAACGACTTGTATTGGGATCCAGCTCCATTTATCGTCGCGAACTACTCCTGCGCCTGCAAATCCCATTTGACGTTTTTAACCCGGAGGTAGATGAAACTCCCCTGACGGATGAAATTCCTGAAACCACCGCCCTTCGCTTAGCGGCCGCGAAGACTCGTGCGGTTGCAGCGACCCATCCCGACGCCCTCATCATCGGCGCCGATCAAGTGGCGGTGCTGAAAGGCATCCAACTTGGCAAACCATTGAACCGTATCAACGCAAGCAAACAGTTACAACTCATTCGCGGAAAAGAAGTCGTATTCCATACCGCGGTGAGTCTTTTCAATGGCCGCAACCGCAACATACAGTCGCGACTTGTCGCGTCTCGCGTCAAATTCCGCAAATTAAGCAACCAGCAAATCGAAAACTATCTCGATCGAGAGCAGCCTTATCATTGCGCAGGCAGCGCCAAGGCCGAGGGACTGGGCATCGCATTGATCGAACGTATAGTGAGCGACGATCCTAGTGCGCTGATTGGTCTGCCATTGATCGCGCTGGTGGAAATGCTGACAAACGAAGGGGTGGAAATCGTGTGAATTCCGGTACGCTCTATCTCATTCCCGCACCGCTTGGCGAAGGCGACATTGCCTGGATAATCCCCGCTGCTGTCAGGCAATGCATAGCGGGGCTGGGTCATTATATTGTCGAGCATCCAAAAACCGCCAGGCAATTTCTGAAACAAATTGGCTGCGTCCTGCCTTTACAAAAAATCAGCATGCAAGTGCTGGATGAACACACCCGGTTCAAAGAACTTGCGAACCTGCTTTCACCATTGCTCGCCGGAAACGACGTCGGGTTATTATCCGAAGCTGGCTGCCCCGCGGTGGCCGATCCCGGTGCGGAGCTGGTGCGCCTGGCTCACCAAAAAAATCTTCGGGTAGTGCCGCTGGTAGGACCATCTTCCATACTACTGGCGCTCATGGCATCGGGATTGAATGGTCAGCGCTTCGTGTTTCACGGCTACCTTCCGATAGAAAAAAACAGACGTATCAAAACAATCATTGAACTGGAAAAAGATTCGATAGCCCGCGATCAAACCCAGATATTCATCGAGACTCCCTATCGCAATCAGAAGCTGCTGGAATCCCTCGTTCTTACGTGCCGCGATGACACCGCACTCTGCATCGCCTGCAATCTCACAGCGGCAAGCGAAACTATTTCAACCAGGACGATCAAGGAATGGAAACGTACCTTGCCCGGACTCAAGGATAAACCCGCCATTTTTTTGCTGCATGGTAAGTGACCTGAATCCGGTAGTCGACCGCTCATTTAATAGATCAATGTTATGATTAATAACAATATTTCGTGTTATTTGACGCTCACTTCCCGGGTGAGGCCGCTACCGGATTCAGGCTGACAGGTCACCCCTGAATCCGGCAGGCTGCCAAGGTAATCAGAATTTGCTACCGTAATCCCCAACCCCCGCCTGAACTGATCAGCGTATCCGCCATTACCGCGCCGAAGCGTTTGGCGAAGCGCTCGGCAAAGCCTTCCCGGGCCGTGTAATCCACGATGCTCTCGGCCTTGATAATTTCGCGTGCCACGTATTCGGCGCTGCCTATTGCGTCGGCAAGTCCCAGGTCTATACTTTTCTGACCGGTCCAGACGATACCACTGAATATTTCCGGGGTCTCTTTCAAACGTTTTCCCCTGCCTTGCTGCACTACCTCGATAAACTGCTGGTGTACGTCAGCCAGCATTTCTCTGGCGTATTTCTCTTGTTCCGCATTGGGTGGAGAGAAAGGATCGAGAAACCCCTTGTTTTTTCCCGCCGTGATTAATCTCCGCTCGATGCCGAGCTTTCCCATTGCTTCATTGAAACCGAAACCGTTCATCACCACGCCGATGGAACCAACGACGCTGGCCTTGTCCACATAAATCTTGTCAGCGGCCGCGGCGACGTAATAACCGCCGGAGGCGCAAATGTCCTCCACTACCGCATAGAGGGGTATTTGAGGATATTCGGCACGTAAACGGCGGATTTCATCGTTGATATAACCCGCCTGCACCGGGCTTCCCCCGGGACTGTTGATGCGCAGAATCACCCCGCGTGTTTTTTCATCCTTGAATGCTTGCTGCAAGCCCGCGTTAACATTATCCGCGCTGCTAACGCTATCCGGGGAGATTACGCCACGCAGTTCGACTAAGGCGGTATGCTTGCCGGCTATGGACATATCGCTGCCGCCAAACCAACCCAGCCCATAAAACAGCAGGGCAAACAGGTAGATAAAAGCGAGCGACTTGAAAAAAACGCTCCAGTGACGTGTCCTGCGTTGTTCCTGCAGAGAAGAGAGCACCAGTTTTTCGAGTACACGCTTCTCCCAGTCTTCGTTGCGATTTTCTGAATCAGCCATGATTATTTCAATCCTTCAAATAAAATAAAGAGCACGCCTCCGGGATGCGGCTTGCAAGAAAATGTTGCCGCCTCCCTCTTTTCGTTTAACTTCCGATCTGTTTTCCATGCTCGCCAAGTTTTACGGTGCTTACCGATGCGGCCAACATATGTCATGCTCCATCCAATCCACTTAAGAATTCCTCCAGATCCTTTGCCAGCGGCGCTTCCAGGCGTAGGGTCCTACTCGTCACGGGATGCGTTACCCGGGCTGCGAAAGCATGCAGAAACATGCGTCTCAGACCTGGTTTCGGGCCGCTCCTGGCCAGTTTCCTATTCAATGTAAAATCTCCATACTTGTCGTCGCCGGCTATGGGGAAGCCGAGATGAGCGAGGTGTACGCGAATTTGATGGGTACGTCCGGTTTTTAGTTCCGCTTCCAATAGGCTGAAATCGTGCCAGGATTTCTTCAGCGTAAACACTGTATGCGCCGTCACCCCATCTTTTGCGCTGGTAGTTACGGCCACACGCCGTTCCCCAACCGCCGTCAAGTACTTGTTGAGTGGCAATTTTACACTTTGCCTTGGATTGCGCCACTTGCCTTTCACCAGCGTCAGATAACGTTTTTCCATGAGCCCTGCACGAATTTGCCGGTGCAGTTCAACAAGTACTGCGCGGCTTTTGGCGAGAAGCAGAACCCCTGAAGTTTCCCTGTCAAGGCGATGAACCAATTCCAGGAACTTCCAGTCGGGATGCCGGGTACGCAATTGTTCAATGACACCGAAGCTCACGCCGCTACCGCCATGTACCGCAATCCCCGCAGGCTTATTGATTACCAAAAGGGTTTCATCCTGAAATAAAATTTCGAACGGAACGGAATGGAATTTGACTGTTTTCTTTTTGAATGGCGCATTGTTTTCTGCAATTCTCACCGGCGGAATGCGCACCATGTCGCCCGATTGAAGCCGGCGGGCTGCATCGACGCGCTTGCTGTTGAGCCGCACCTGTCCGCTACGCAATAGCCGGTAGACATGGCTTTTAGGCACGCCCTTAAGCCGTTTGATCAAGAAATTATCGATGCGTTGGCCGTTGCTATCCTCTCCCACGATTTCGTTGACTATAGCGCCCGAAGGAAATTCTTTGCCTAAATCCTTAATTCTACTTATACTTACCAATTCGGAGTTCCAGTCTACCCTTTATCCGGTGCGCAAAATGGCGCTGTTGATGAGATTTTGTCCGACAGAGACAAGAACGGGAGCCGACCCGAAAACCTGGTTAATGTCGCTCACCACTAAAGTAGCGATGGTAATTGATTTGCGCGCTCAAAGCACACGTAGATTTCAGTTTTTCAGTTTCGTAGCGTCCGCCTGCCGGAACAGCCAGTCGAAACCTGATTGAAACTTAATTTCCCGGTTCTGCTTGGAAGAAAGCAGGACCCCAGTGACAAGCCAGAGAAATAGTCATCTTTAACAAGCAGCCCGACACCATGACCAAAGTTGCCTGACTAAAAAGTTCTCGTATACGTGCGGCGGACACAGTCTCCCTCGCACGTAGGCTGTCTGCCCGTGACCAGAGCGCGGGAGGCATAAAATGAAACGCATGCTATTTAATGCGACACAGCCGGAAGAACTCCGTGTCGCCATTGTTGATGGTCAGAAGCTGATCGATCTCGACATTGAATCCGCCGGCAAGGAACAACGCAAGAGCAACATCTACAAAGCAGTCATTACCCGTCTCGAGCCCAGTCTCGAAGCGGCTTTTGTTGAATATGGCGGCGAGCGGCACGGCTTCCTTCCATTTAAGGAAATTTCCCGCTCTTATTTCAACGAGAATGCCGATCCGGCCCGCGTCCGCATTCAGGACGCTCTCCATGAGGGCCAGGAACTCATTGTTCAGGTAGATAAGGACGAACGCGGAACCAAGGGGGCGGCGCTT
>JAKDLC010000185.1 GCA_030453055.1 Nitrosospira sp. | reverse complement strand
GAAATGGCTGCGCCCAACCCCTCTTCACGCCTCTACACGTGAAATAAATTCCGCTTATCAAACGAGTTTTGCAAGAACCTCTAACGCGACGCCTTTATCATAAACCGATGGATTTCCGTATCTCCGACACCTTTACCGACAGTCTTGCCCGCCTTACCGGCGACGAACAAAAAGCAGTCAAGACAACCGCGTTCGACCTGCAACTCAACCCCTCTAATCCGGGATTCAATTTCCATAAGCTGGACAAGGCGAAGGATAAAAACTTCTGGTCGGTGCGGGTGAACGCGGACATCCGCCTGATCGTTCACAAGACCACGGGCAGTTTGCTGCTCTGTTATGTCGACCACCACGACAAGGCTTATGACTGGGCGGAACGGCGCAAACTGGAAACGCACCCCGCAACGGGCGCCGCGCAGTTGGTCGAGATACGCGAGACCGTTCAGGAGATTGTCGTCCCGGTTTACGTGCAAACAATGCGTGCTCTTGAGCCGAAACTTGCTGCCGAGAGTAGGGTTGTTTACATCACAGCGTCCGATGACGAACTCCTGGGCTATGGCGTGCCCGCTGAATGGCTCGGCGATGTCAGGAAGGCAATCACGGAGGATACGCTGCTGACTTTGGCTGATCACCTGCCCGCGGAGGCGGCGGAGGCATTGGTGGAACTGGCGACGGGCGGCAAGCCCCGCGTGCCCCAGCCCGCCGTGCTGGCAGCGAATCCTTTCGATCATCCCGACGCTCAGCGGCGCTTCCGGGTAATGACCAATGTGGAGGAGTTGCAGCGCGCCCTCGATTTCCCATGGGAGAAATGGACAGTCTTTCTTCACCCCGAGCAGCGCCAATGGGTGGAACGCGACTACACTGGTCCTGCGCGCGTTTCCGGCTCCGCCGGCACAGGCAAGACTATCGTGGCATTGCACCGGGTTGTTCATCTGGCGCGAACGCATCCCGATGCCCGCATCCTGTTGACGACGTTCTCCGACACGCTGGCGAATGCGCTGCAAGCCAAGCTGAAGCAGCTGCTGGGCGGTGAACCGCGTTTCGCCGAAAGGATCGACGTCTATTCGCTCAACGCGATCGGTCTGCGGCTTTACAAGGCGCATGTCGGGCCGGCGGCGATCGCTGGTCGCGAGATAGTGCGCGAACTGGTAAAGGAGGCCGCGAACGGAGTGGATGACCACAAATTCAGCCTGCATTTCCTCCTCACGGAGTGGAAACAAGTGGTGGATGCCTGGCAATTGGAGAACTGGGAGGCGTATCGCGATGTGGTGCGTCTTGGTAGAAAAACGCGGTTGCCGGAAGCGCAGCGTGCGGTGTTGTGGTCCATCTTCAAGCGCGTTCGTGCTGGGTTGAAGGCGCGCCAGCTAATCACGCACGCAGAGCTGTTCATCTCTCTGGCAGACATAATCTCAAGGAACAAAAAAATTGTATTCGACTTCGCGGTCGTGGACGAGGCGCAGGACATCAGTGTCGCCCATCTCCGATTTTTTGCCGCCTTGGGTGGCAGCCGGCCCAATGCACTCTTTTTCTCCGGCGACCTCGGCCAGCGCATCTTCCAGCAGCCCTTCTCATGGAAAGCCATTGGCATAGATATTCGGGGGCGCTCGCGCACCCTGCGCGTCAATTATCGCACTTCCCACCAAATCCGCGCGCAGGCGGACCGCCTGCTTGGTCCCGTGGTCACCGACGTGGATGGCAATACCGAGGACCGCAGCGACACGGTTTCGGTGTTCAATGGCCCCCCGCCCATAATTCACACCCTCAAGGACGAGAGCGAAGAAATCAAGACAGTCAGCAACTGGATTGCGGAACACGCAAAGGCCGGTGTGATGCCGCATGAGTTCGGCATGTTCGTGCGATCCGCAGCTCAACTGGATCGTGCGAGAGATGCCGCCAAGGAAGCCGGCATGGCTTTCAAGATTCTCGATGAACACGTCGAAACCGCCAACGGCCATGTCTCAATCAGCACCATGAACCTTGCCAAAGGCCTGGAGTTCCGCGCTGTGGTCGTGATGGCTTGCGATGACGAGGTCGTTCCCTTGCAGGAGCGCATCGAAACGGTCGGCGACGATGCCGATCTGCAGGAAGTTTATGAGACGGAGCGCCACCTGCTCTATGTTGCCTGTACGCGAGCGAGAGATCACCTGCTGGTGACAAGTGTCGAGCCGGCGTCGGAGTTTCTCGATGATATGCGTAGCTGAAGGAAAATCCGTCAACCTTTACATATCCTCCCATACGTGCATAGTAATTTGTATTTTTCTATACATGTTCGGATCAATCCGCAAAGAAATGACTGAAATTCGGTCGCTTACCAACCTCCAGCACAACGTCAAGGTATCCCGCCTGACGGCCGCCAAATATCTGGAATCGCTGGCGGCTGGCGGCTTTTTGCACAAGCGCAAGATCGGGCGCTCCAGCTATTACATCAATTCTTCCCTCTACCGCATTCTCACCGGGGAAGTTCCGCAGGAAGACGAGGCATAACCCATGGCGAAAAAAGACCCTTCCGGCAAAACCGTCGAAGCTTTGCCGATCAATTGCGAACAAATCGACACGGCGTATAGCAAGTTGAAGCCCAGGTAATCGAATCTTCCGAATACCAACGGTACTGCGGCAATACCGGTCAGCAGCACGATCAAGCTCAGTACGCTCCACAGTTCCTGATTCCCCGAAGCCTGCGGAACTATTCCGCAGGAAATCGGGAACCGAGAGAGGCTTGCCAGGCCACGAAAAGTTATCCATACTCCGAATAGACCGTTGATTTTATCCTTTGCGGACGCGACTTTGATGCACGTGCATGAGATTCCCGTCGTGATGCCATACCGCCTCGATCTCACGGTGAGCGTGCTCCGGCGGCTCTCGACAAATACCGTTGATCTATTCACCCCGGAAGGACAATATGTGCGCGCACTCTCCGGTTCTCCCAAACCTGTGATTGTGCGCGTCACGCAGATTCGTCACAAAGAAACGCTCTCGGTCACAATTGAAGGAGATGCGACCAAAGAAACGGAAATACTCGCGCTCGTGCGCCGAATACTCGGAACCGATCAGGATCTCACGGACTTCAATAGATCGGCTGCGCACGTCCCGTGGCTGGCTCCCCTGGTCCAGCGCATGCGCGGTGTAAAGCCGCCTCGTTATCCTTCCCTCTGGGAGGCATGCGTTAACTCGATCGTGTTCCAGCAGTTGAACCTGCGCGCAGCGAGCGCAATCATGCGCCGCTTGATCGTTGCCTTGAGGCGCCCGGCGGAAACTGATTGCTTGCCGGTGCCGCTGTATGTGTTTCCGGCTGCAGAAAGCGTGCAAAATGTAACCGACGATCTCCTGCGTGCGGCCGGGCTCAGCGCCAGCAAGATCGCAACATTACGGCGTGTTGCCGAAGCGCTTATATCCGGTACGCTCGACACGACAATACTGGAAAAATGCACGAGCCAGGACGCGGCGGCGATGCTCTGCCGGATCAAGGGGATCGGTCCGTGGACCGCCGCGGTCATTCTGCTGCGGGGGTTGGGTCGGCTCGATGTATTTCCCGCCAATGACACTGGCGTTGCCAGCAATATCGCGCTCCTCGGAGGATCCGGGCCGGTCGATGCACGGAGTATGGTGAATGCGCTCGGCCCCCAGCGCGGGATGCTCTACTTTTATCTGCTGCTCGCGCACCTGGAAGCGCACGGTGAGATCGGTCGTCCGTCGTTCGAGAGCCCCCAGCCGGACGTTCAACTCAGGTCACTGTTCAAACAAACGGAACCACCTCTGGATGGCTAAGGTTTTCTTTCCAGAAACTGCTTTAGGACCACCGCTTCATTGTGCAGCTGATCGCGTGCACCATAGACCAAGGTGACCGTTCCTTCTTTGACCTCGCTTTTTATCAACCCGAGCTGATCGGCGTGATGCTCGAGTTCGGTTTGATAACGCTCGCGGAAGCTTCGCCACTTCTCGGGATCGTGTCCGAACCATTTCCGAAGCTCTGTACTGGGCGCGATATCTTTCAGCCACAGATCGACCTTCGCTTTTTCTTTTGTTAAACCTCTTGGCCAGAGCCTGTCCACAAGAATTCGTCGGCCATCGTTTGCCTCAGGCGCTTCATAGACTCTCTTTATTCTTAGCTCATGTTCCATGATGTTAGCTGCCAACGGTTTACAAAACCTGCAATCGATCTGGGTTCAGCGCCGTGTGGCCTGATAGAGCGGCATCACGGTAGGCAACAACGATTCGATTTGTTGAATCCGGGTTGAATCCGCCGGATGGCTGCTCAGGAATTCGGGTGGCTGCCCGCCACTCTTGGCGTTCATCATCTTTTGCCATAAGCTGATTGCGGCGCGCGGATTGTAGCCCGCACGGGCGGTCAGTTCCAGTCCGATACGGTCGGCCTCGGCTTCGTCCGTGCGGCTGAACTTGGTTGCGATCAGCGCGTCGTAAACCATGCCGGCAAGTTGAGTCGTATTCTGGCCGAGGCCAAGCACTGCGGACCCGACACCCATGGCGGCCTGTGCCGCGATCGCCCGCGATACCTGTTCACGCGAGTGTTCGCGCAAGGCATGAGCGATTTCATGTCCCATCACAACCGCGATTTCGTCATCAGTCAATTGCAGCCTTTTGATCAGCCCGGAATAAAACATGATCTTGCCGCCGGGCATGGCGAAGGCATTGAGCTCATTGCTGTCGATGATATTGACCTCCCACTTCCAGCCGGGCGCATCCTGGCGGAACGTGCCGGTTTGCCGCTCGATCCGTTCGGCTATTTCTCGTACCCGCTTCAGCAACTTTTCATCCTGGTTCAGCGCGCCTTTTTCCGCCGCCTCTGTCTTCAACTTGGAATAGCCCAGCGCGGCGGTTTGTTCCAGTTGCTCCGAGGAGATAAGCATGAATTGAGAGCTGTCAGCGCCAACCGCTCCACCCTTGGTGGTGGTTACGCATCCGCTAAGCATGACGAATGAAAGACCGGCAAATATGACTGCGAGGGTTCGAAAAGCGGGCATGATTTTCTCTCAATAAAAAATTGTCGTTTCAACCTAAATCCGGTAGTTGACCGCTCATTTAATAGATCAGTGTTATGATTAATAA
>JAKDLC010000184.1 GCA_030453055.1 Nitrosospira sp. | reverse complement strand
TGTATTGTTGAAGGCAGCGCGGAGTTGCAACAGCGGCAACGGCTGTTATTGGAGAGGAACGCGCCGCATCTCTCGTCGTTGGTTGTCTGGCTGGAACGTTTACCCGCCAGACACAACGGACTGATACTTGCCAATGAAGTACTCGACGCTATGCCGGTGCATCTGGTTGCGTGGCGTGATGCGGGTATGTTCGAGCGTGGCGTCGCGCTGAATACGCCGGGTACGCCGGGTGATGGCGAATTCAAGTGGAGCGACCGCCTGCTTACGGATGGAGAGCTTTTCGAGACCGCGCGCGAATTGAATCCCCGGCTGGACCGCGGCAGCAGCGATATCAGCGGAGATACTGGCGAATACGTCAGCGAAATCAGCCTTGCCAGCCGGAGTTTCATACGCAGTCTCGCGAACATTTTGCAGCAGGGCGCAATAGTGCTGATCGACTACGGTTTCGGACGTAGTGAGTATTACCACCGCCAGCGTAATTATGGGACACTGATGTGCCATTACCGGCATCATGCCCACGACGATCCATTTTATCTGCCGGGCTTGCAGGACATCACCAGCCATGTGGATTTCAGTGCTATCGCCGGAGCTGCAACCGATGCGGGACTGGAGTTTCTCGGTTATACCACCCAGGCGCACTTCCTCATCAACTGCGAAGTAGCCGACATTCTGGCGCAGACGCCGGCGGAAAATGCAAAGGACTATTTGCCGTTGGCAAATCAGCTGCAGAAACTGGTAAGCCCCGCTGAAATGGGGGAACTGTTCAAGGCTATCGCTTTCGGCAGGAATATTCATCAACCGCTTACCGGATTTGGTGGGGGCGATAAAAGCCGTCTATTGTAATCTCAAAGCATCGAAACAAGCGTAGCGGGTATTACAAATAGCTGTTCGTTAGACTCGACTCATTAAGGACGACAAACGGCCTGTCAGGTTTTTACTTCGACATGCTATGATTGGATGAGCCCGATAAAAGGGTTCGACACGGGGTTCGATACGAAATTCGGAGTTCCAAACTGAAGCGTGGGGATATCGGATGAAGACAGTAGGACAATTACTGCAAGGCAAGGGTTACGAGGTTGCGAACATTGCGCCGGACAAATCGTTGTACGATGCCATGGAGTTAATGGCGGCCAGAAACATTGGCGCACTGCTGGTGCTGGAGGCGGGAAAACTGGTTGGTATCGTCACGGAAAGAGATTATTCCCGTAAGGCATATATGCTGGATAAATCGATGAGAGACGTTCCGGTCAGGGAAATCATGACCGCACAGGTGGCCTATGTCAGTCCTGACTACACCACCGAGGATTGCATGGCGTTGGTTACCCAGATGCGGGTACGCCATTTGCCTGTACTTGAAAACGATAAAGTCGTCGGCATTATCTCCATCGGCGACCTGGTCAAGGACGCCATCTCCGATCAGCAATTCATCATCCACCAGCTCGAACGTTACATACACGGGATTCGCTGATCGACAGCCGCCAGCGCTGGGGATGCCAGCCCGCTACAGTAGCCGCCGGTTACCCGCCGGCGGTACCGCCGGCGGCAAGCGACCAAAGCCCCATCAGGACGAACGAAGCCGCCGCGAACCATCGCATCCACTTCATATTGATACGGTGGGCGAGCGCCTTGCCGATCCAGACCGCTGGCGCGTTGGCGAGCATCATGCCGAGCGTGGTTCCGAGCACGACCAGCGCCAGCGCATCGTAGCGCGCGGCCAACGCCACAGTCGCCAACTGTGTCTTATCACCCATTTCAGCCAGAAAAAAAGCGATCAGCGTGGTAACGAACACGCCGGCGCTAAAAATATGGGGATCTCCATCGAGCGTGTCAGGCTTCAGCGCCCACAAGCCGAAACCGATGAACGAGAGCCCGATGATCCAATGGAGAGCTTGCGGCGAGATCAGGTTTGCCAGCCACGCGCCGACCGAAGCCGCCAAGGCATGATTGAGCAGAGTGGCGGCTAAAATACCCATCATGATGGGATAGGGCCGCCGCAGCTTCGCAGCCAGAACAAAGGAAAGGAGCTGAGTCTTGTCGCCGATTTCGGCGAGAGCAACCAGCAGCGTGGAGATAAGAAAAACTTCCAAAATCGAAGCGTTGGCGAGAATAAATGGCCGGAAGATTGTAACCCGGCCTTATTTTGCATTGCACAGCTTGGGTAAGTAAAGTAAACGATACCTTCGGCGTACCCGGTAAATCGGGATTGTGGAAGCAACGCGCTGTGGCTCGATGCATGGTCTGCAATACTTCACCGATTCGCCGTTGACCGGATTCACCGCCTGGGTGGTACACTATCCGTGCGAATGATACGTTATCCTGAATCCGGCGGTCGAGCGCTCATTTTTCAGCTCATTTCTCACAAAATCAGACTGGGTTTTCTGTTTTCCAGCGGAGATGATCATAAAACCTGACGATCTTCCAGCCGATTTTTCTTTAGATTCAATTATCAACGAAGCCAACCGCTGCGTCGCGTGCGGCCTGTGCCTGCCGCATTGTCCTACGTATCGCATAACCCTGTCGGAAGCCGACTCGCCGCGCGGCCGCATCGCCCTGATGGGGGGTGCGGCAAGTGGACGCATTCCGATGAATGCGCGTTTTGCTCTGCACATAGATCGCTGCCTGACCTGTCGCGCCTGTGAGGCGGTTTGCCCCAGCGATGTGGCGTATGGAAAGCTGGTGGATGGCGCTCGCGCCGTGATGGCGTCGTCATCTCCGGATCTCCCGAATGAGAGAACGGTGATGCGAAAATCCCGGTTCCGGCGATTGGCGGAGAGTGAGTTGATCGCCAAGCCCGCGCGTCTCGATGCACTGCGCCCGCTCTTGCGTTTTTACCAGAGAACCGGTTTGCAGAAAGCAGCCCGAAAATCGGGCTTGCTTGAAAAAACAAAGCTTGCCGTGCTGGAGAGGCAATTGTCACGCGTCGGCGCCCCTCACTCCGCTGCCGGAACGAAAGGCATGGTCAACACCTGGCAAGCGGTTTATCCGCCAATCGGGAAACCGCGCGGAGAAGTGGGTCTGTTTCTTGGCTGCATAGCGCGGCTGACGGACGTGGCAACGCTCAATGCGGCAATATTCGTGCTTAACCGTCTGGGTTATACGGTACAAGTACCGTCCAGGCAAACCTGCTGCGGCGCCTTGCATCAACATGGCGGCGACAGGCAAGCGGCGGTGCAACTGGCGCGCCAGAATAGGGAGGCATTTGACGGGTTGAATTTGCAGGCGATCATCAGCACGGCGTCGGGTTGTGGGGTCCAATTGGCGGAGTACGCTTTTTGTAACGGAACGGAAATGCCGGAAGAACCTGATCTTGCGCAATCGAGCGCCAGGCAGGGCCGCTCCGCAGGACGGCCACGGAATGAACAAGCGGCGGATTTTTCAGCCAAAGTCATGGACATCAGTGCGTTTCTGGCGGTGGCTGACGGATGGGATGACGTAACGCTCGCGCCGTTACCGCAAAAGATTGCGGTACACGAGACATGCAGTCTGCGCAATATATTGCGCGGCGCGAAGCATTCCTACGCGTTGCTGGCGCGCATTCCCGGGGCGCGGATCGCCCCGCTCGCGGGAAATGACCAGTGTTGCGGCGCGGCCGGGACCTATTTTCTGGACCAGCCGGAAATGGCGAAGGCGCTGCTGCGTGATAAAATAGCCGCGTTGGACGCAAGCGGCGCCCATTACCTCGCCACGTCCAATGTCGGCTGCGCCATGTATATCGCCAGCGCTTTGCGCGAAGCCGGGTCGGAGGTCGAAGTGCTGCATCCGGTAACGCTATTGGCGCGCCAGATGGGTATGTAATCGTGGTTTGATTCTGATTGTATTGGAGGAAACGCTCATGCCGAACATCGATAAATTCATCATTGGTTTCGACCACGCGCTACGCACGTTGCTGACGCCGGCGCAAACATTGCGCACCGTCCCCGGGACAGAATTGCCGGAAGCCGAATTGAATAATTCGGAAAAAAGCGAATCCACTGCATTGATGCGCGTCAATCATGTCGGCGAAATCTGCGCGCAAGCGCTATATCAGGGGCAGGCGCTCACCGCGCGTGACACAGAGGTGCAGCATACCCTGACGCAAGCGGCGCGTGAGGAAACCGAACATCTTGCCTGGACCGAGCGGCGCATCGCAGAACTAAGCGGACGCAAGAGCCTGTTGAATCCGCTCTGGTACGGGGGATCATTCGCCATTGGCGCGTTGGCGGGAATGCTCGGCGACAGGTGGAACCTGGGATTTCTCGCGGAAACCGAACGCCAGGTGGAAGCCCATCTGGCTGGGCATTTGAAGCGTTTGCCGCACCACGACAATAAAAGCCGCGCCATCGTCGCACAGATGCAGGTGGATGAAGCCGGCCACGCTACCGCGGCCATGTCTCACGGTGGCGCGGAATTGCCCCTGCCCGTGAAACTGGCGATGAAGCTGGGATCAAAAGTGATGACAAAAACCGCGTATTGGGTTTGAACCTAAATCCGGCAGTTGACCGCTCATTTTTTAATTTAGCGCAATGATCCACAAAGACTTTTTGTGTCACTTGACCTTCACCTTTAAAGTGAGTTAGCTTTCAAGCCTCCACGATTTCAAAGTCGTGCGTCAATTCCGCCGTTTTCGCCAGCATGATCGAGGCGGAGCAGTATTTTTCCGCGGAGAGATTGATAGCCCGTTCTACTTGCTCAGGCTTCAGTTGTTTTCCTGTCAGGATGAAATGGAAATGAATGCGAGTGAATACCTTGGGTTCTTCCAATGCCCGTTCCGCTTCGATTTCAACCACGCAATCGCTGATATCCTGACGGCTCTTTTTAAGAATCAGCACCACGTCAAAAGCGGCACAACCCCCGGTTCCCATTAACACCATTTCCATCGGGCGCGGGCCCGCGTTTCTGCCGCCCGCTTCGGGCGGTCCATCCATCAGCACGGTGTGGCCGCTGCCGGATTCACCCAGAAAACTCATTCCATCCTTCCATTCGATGCGTGTTTTCATGATGTCCTTTCCCGAAATTTCCGCGCATTAGTTTAATCCCGATCCGGTCAAATTGCGGGCAGGCATGAGCCGGTACCACAACATGCCGA
>JAKDLC010000183.1 GCA_030453055.1 Nitrosospira sp. | reverse complement strand
ATGCCAGATAACCAACGCAGCCGGGCCATCACCCAGGGTGTGCAACGTTCTCCCAATCGCGCCATGCTGCGGGCCGTGGGTTTCGGCGACTCAGATTTCGACAAGCCCATCGTCGGCGTGGCCAATGGCTTTTCCACGATCACGCCCTGCAATAAAGGCTTGAACGTGTTGGCGATGGATGCCGAGCAGGCCTTGAAAGGCGCAGGCGCGATGCCGCAAATGTTCGGCACCATTACCGTATCCGACGGTATCTCCATGGGAACGGAAGGCATGAAGTATTCGCTGGTGTCCCGAGAAGTGATCGCGGATTCGATTGAAACCGCCGTGCAGGCGGAAAGTATGGACGGCGTAATTGCAATTGGCGGTTGCGACAAGAACATGCCGGGAGCGATGATCGCCATAGCGCGAATGAACGTGCCGGCCATTTTTGTCTACGGCGGCACTATCAAGCCGGGCCATTATAAGGGCAGGGATCTGACCATCGTGAGCGCTTTCGAGGCCGTCGGACAATATACCTCCCACAAGATAGACGAAAAGGAATTGCTCGAAGTGGAGCGCCGCGCCTGCCCGGGCGCCGGTTCCTGCGGCGGCATGTTTACCGCCAATACCATGTCGTCGGCATTCGAAGCGATGGGAATGAGTCTTCCTTACTCTTCGACCATGGCGGCGGAAGATGATGAGAAGCGCGCGAGCGCCACCCGCTCGGCGGAAGCGCTCGTTGACGCCATCAGGGCGCAAATCCGCCCGCGTGACATCATCACCCGGAAATCCATCGAGAATGCGATTGCCGTGATCATGGCGGTTGGCGGTTCGACCAATGCGGTGCTGCATTTTCTCGCCATCGCCCATGCGGCGGAAGTGGAACTTACGATCGACGATTTTGAACGCATGCGCGGAAAGGTGCCGGTGCTGTGCGACATGAAGCCTTCCGGCCGGTATGTTGCTACCGATCTGCACCAGGCGGGGGGCGTGCCCCAGGTGATGAAAATGCTGCTCGAACACGGCCTGTTGCACGGCGATTGCCTGACCATAAGCGGCCAGACGGTTGCCGAAGGTTTGCAGGACATCCCCACGACGCCGCGTCAGGATCAGGATGTGATCCGGCAATGGGAAAATCCCGTGTATGCGCAAGGCCATCTAGCCATACTCAAAGGCAATCTTTCCACCGAGGGCTGCGTTGCTAAAATCACCGGAGTGAAAACGCCAAAAATTACCGGCCCGGCACGGGTGTTCGAGTCGGAAGAAACCTGCATGGCGGCGATACTTGCGCGTCAAATCCAGCCCGGCGACATCGTCGTAATACGTTATGAGGGTCCCAAGGGAGGTCCCGGCATGCGGGAGATGCTCTCGCCCACTTCCGCCCTCATCGGGGAGGGCCTTGGAGACTCGGTGGGACTCATCACCGACGGGCGTTTCTCGGGCGGCACGTACGGAATGGTGGTCGGCCACGTCGCACCCGAAGCGTTCGTGGGCGGAACTATCGCGCTGGTGCATGAAGGGGATTCCATCACCATAGACGCCGAACAACGGCTGCTGCAACTCAATATTCCGGAGGAGGAGCTTGCACGGCGCCGTGCCGCATGGCAACCACCGCAACCCCGCTATACGCGCGGCGTGCTGGCGAAATATGCGAAATCGGTTTCAAGCGCCAGCCGGGGGGCAATAACGGATTGACCGAGGGATTGACCGAGTTCCACGATCCACGAAGACCCCGAAGACCCACAAAAGACCACAACGTCATGCCCAACCATCTCGCCGAGGAAACCAGTCCTTACCTGCTTCAGCACGTAGACAACCCGGTGGACTGGTATCCCTGGGGCGAGTCAGCATTGACGCTGGCTCGCACGCAGAACAAGCCGATACTGCTGTCCGTCGGTTACTCGGCCTGTCACTGGTGCCATGTCATGGCGCACGAATCTTTTGAAGATGCGGAAGTGGCCGCAGCGATGAATCGGCATTTCGTGAACGTCAAGGTGGATCGCGAAGAACGCCCTGATCTCGACCAGATTTATCAGACCGCCCTTTACATGCTGACCCAGCGTCATGGCGGCTGGCCGCTGACTCTCTTTCTGACGCCCGACCAGAAGCCATTTTTCGGCGGCACTTATTTTCCTAAAACCCCACGCCACGGTCTGCCGGGTTTTCTCGATTTGTTGCCGCGCGTCGCGGAGACTTATTATGCCCGCGGAGCGGAAATCGAAAAGCAGAGCGCCTCGCTGCTGAAATCATTCGCCAACATGTTGCCGGCAAAAAGCGTGGTGACGCCGGCATTTTCAGAACAGCCGCTCGATCAGGCGCTGACGGAGTTGAGAGATCGATTCGATTCCGTAAATGGCGGTTTTGGTGAGGCGCCAAAGTTCCTTCATCCCTCGGAACTGGAATTCTGTTTGCGCCGTTACTTTGCCACAGGGTGTGAGCAGGCGTTGCAAATGGCGGCCTATACCCTGCAAAAGATGGCGGAAGGCGGCATATATGACCAGCTGGGCGGCGGTTTCTGCCGTTACAGCACGGATGAGTACTGGCGCATTCCACACTTCGAGAAAATGCTTTACGACAACGCGCCGCTGCTGCGACTCTACGCCGATGCGTGGCTCGCCACCGGGAATCCCTTGTTCGAGCGGATCGTGGAGGAAACGGCCGCATGGGTGCTGCGCGAAATGCAGTCGGGAAGCCCGGGAGAAGACGGGACAGGGGCAAAAGATAAAGAAAGCGCGGAGGACGCGCGAGGCGGTTACTACTCGACATTGGACGCCGATTCGGAGAACGAAGAGGGCAAGTTTTACGTATGGGATCGCAGTCAGGTGGCGCAAATTCTGACGCCGGACGAATATGCCGTGGTCGCGCCGTACTACGGTCTCACACGTAGTCCAAACTTCGAACGCGAGCACTGGAATCTGGAAATCGTCCAGCCGCTTGCGGAAGTCGCCCTGGCTGCCGGCATCAGCCGGGAGGAAGCGCAACAACGGCTGGCGTCGGCGCGCGAGAAACTTTTCATTGAGCGTGAATTACGCGTGCATCCGGGCCGTGACGAGAAGATTCTGACCAGCTGGAATGGCTTGATGATCAAAGGAATGGCGCGCGCGGGTCACGTATTCGGGCGCGACGAATGGGCACAATCGGCTGCGCGCGCGGTGGATTTCATTCGATCCGCGCTATGGAAGAATAACCGCCTGCTGGCCACATATAAGGATGGCAAGGCGCACCTCAACGCCTATCTCGACGATTACGCCTTCCTGCTGGATGGTTTGCTGGAATTGATGCAGGCCAGGTTTCGCCAGGCTGATCTGGATTTTGCCGTTGCGTTGGCCGATGTGCTGCTGGATCAGTTCGAAGACAAACAGGCTGGGGGGCTTTACTTTACCAGCCACGATCACGAAAAACTGATTTACCGCCCCAAGCCGGGTCACGATAACGTTACGCCCTCAGGCAACGGTGTGGCGGCATACGCGCTGCAGCGGCTGGGCCATTTGCTCGGTGAGTTCCGCTATCTGGAAACGGCTGAGCGCGCCCTGGAATTATTCTATCCCGCGTTATCTCGCCAGCCCAGTTCCTGCTGCAGCTTCCTGGTCGCACTGGAGCAATCGCTTACGCCGCCGCAAATTGTCATCCTTCGCGGTCAAGCGCGTGCTTTGGCGGAATGGAACAAAGCATTGCGTCATCACTCTCCTTACACCTTTGTATTTGCACTGTCTTCGGAACTTGTTGGGCTGCCGCCGAGTCTGAGTAAACCGGCAGCAATGGATAATACTGTCAACGCGTGGGTCTGTCATGGCGTTAAATGCTTACCGGAGATATCTGACTTGCAGGAATTGCTGCGCGTCTGCGAAATTCAAGGTAAGATAGAGCCCCCTTTCTAACTAAACTAACGGATAAAAGGAGCAAGCATGAAAACTGTCTGGATAGGAGTGGTTGCGGCGTCGGCCCTGTTGATGGTAGGTACCGCACAAGCGAACGCGGATCTGGCGAAAAGCAGCGGTTGCACGAATTGTCACATGGTTGACAAGAAATTGGTTGGGCCCGCATTGAAGGATATTGCAGCCAAATACAAGGATGACGCGGACGCCGTAACCAAGCTGGCGGAGAAAGTGAAGAAAGGAAGCCAAGGTGTATGGGGTCCAGTTCCGATGCCGCCGAATGCTAACGTCAGTGACGAGAATGCCAAGGCCTTGACGACGTGGATTATGACGCTTAAGTAAAGTAAGTAAGCCGACGTTAGTTAATAAAAAAGCCGACACATCCGTCGGCTTTTTTATTTACGCTTCTATACGATTTTCAGTAGGATGGGTGGAGTGAAGCGCAACCCATCATTTGATCATTGCTTGGTGTATTGTTGAATGTGGGTTTTGAATGGGTTCCGCTACGCTTTACCATCCTACATAAGCGCCAAACTGGGAATGGTTCATAGGCATATTTAGTGAAACACCGGGGTTAGGTCGCTCATATATGTTACATAAACGACATCTTACTCTCCTATTCATGAATCCACCAATTGAATCATGGGCTGGTTTGCGACGAACCTGGTAAGCGCGTTTCTGCTTCCACCGTTGAATCTTATCCTGCTGGGTGCGATAGGGATTCTGCTTCTCAAGCGTCGACCCGGATTGGGCAAGTTTCTGCTGATCGTCGCACTGACTCTGCTCTATCTCCTGTCCACTCCATTTGTCGCCGAAACCATGTTGCGAAAACTGGAAACATTACCTGGACGCAACCTCGTCGATACCGCTGTACAGGCTATCGTGGTGCTGGGTGCGGGCACCTATTTCAACGCGCCGGAATATGACGGCAACACCGTGAACCGGCTCGGCCTGGAGCGCATTCGGTACGGCGCGCGGCTGCATAGGCTCACAGGCAAGCCTATATTGACCACAGGCGGGCCTCCCGCCGGCAGCCGCTCCTCCGAAGCCGCACAAATGAAAGCGGTACTGGAAAAGGAATTTCACGTCCCGGTTAAATGGGTGGAAGGCGCTTCGGTCAATACGCGTGAAAACGCCTACAAGAGTTTCGCAATGCTGAAAAAAGACAAGATTACGCACATCGCGCTAGTCACGCACGCCTGGCACATGCC
>JAKDLC010000182.1 GCA_030453055.1 Nitrosospira sp. | reverse complement strand
GGACCGGCCAGACGCTTTTGCAGCCGATTTCCTTCAAGTCCGACAGGCTGCTAGACTTTTTATTCTATAGACAATGGCAACCAAACAGCAAGTTGTTATTCAGGACTCTGCTTGCAGAGTATTCATTGAGATACAGGCGCCTTCACAAAGGCCACCGCGCTGGTGCTACGGTAAAACGCTGTCCACTATGGTTAGTGAACAAGTTAAAATGGTGATGTCAAAGTATTAATGGAGGTAGACATGGGCAATATTCAACTGATAGAAGAACAAATTGAGGGTCTCGACCGTAAGACTTTCGCCGAACTTGCCGCCTGGTTCGCCGATTACGAAAATAGCCGATGGGATCGGCAAATTGAATCAGACTCGCATTCCGGGAAATTTGATGCTTTCATCGAGGAAGGATTGGCTGAACACCGGAATGGACACACGACCCGGCTAAATGGCTAAACCGAAATCGGTTTATTCCTGTAGCGAATGCGGCGGCCAGACCCTGAAATGGCAGGGTCAATGCCCGCATTGTCAGGCGTGGAACACGCTGGTCGAGACTATTGCCGAAAAGGCGGTATCGCGCTTTACTCCCGTATCCGAATCCGGCCAAGTGCAGAATCTGAGCGAAGTGGAGGCGGGCGAAGAGCCGCGTTATTCCACGGGAGTGGCCGAGTTTGACCGCGTGCTGGGCGGTGGTCTGGTGCAGGGTGGGGTGGTATTGCTGGGAGGCGACCCCGGCATCGGCAAATCCACCCTGTTGCTACAAGCGCTGTGTCATATGTCCACCATGCGCAACGTGTTGTATGTGAGCGGCGAGGAGTCGGCGCGGCAGGTGGCGCTGCGGGCGAAACGCTTGGCGCTGGATGCGAAGGCGGTGCATTTGCTGGCGGAAATCCGGCTGGAGAGAATTCAAACGGTGCTGGCGGAACGCAAACCCGACATAGCGGTGATCGATTCGATCCAGACGATTTACTCTGACGTGCTGCAATCCGCGCCCGGCTCGGTTGCCCAAGTGCGTGAATGCGCCGCTCAGTTGACGCGGCTGGCCAAGGCTAGCGGAGCCTGTATTATTCTGGTGGGTCACGTGACCAAGGAAGGCGCGCTGGCCGGGCCGCGCGTTCTGGAGCACATGGTGGACACGGTGCTTTATTTTGAGGGTGACACCCATTCCAGTTTTCGCCTGATCCGCGCTTTCAAGAACCGCTTTGGTGCGGTGAACGAATTGGGCGTGTTTGCCATGAGCGAAAAAGGCTTGCGCGAAGTGAGCAATCCTTCGGCGCTGTTTCTTTCCCACCACGGCGGGCAGGTGCCGGGTTCCTGCGTGATGGTGACCCAGGAAGGCACGCGCCCGCTGCTGGTGGAAATCCAGGCCCTGGTGGATGAAGCGCACGCGCCCAATCCCCGGCGGTTAAGCGTGGGGCTGGAACAGAACCGGCTGGCGATGTTGCTGGCGGTGTTGCACCGGCATGCAGGGATTGCGTGTTTTGATCAGGACGTTTTCGTCAATGCTGTCGGTGGGGTGAAGATTACCGAACCGGGCGCGGATCTGGCGGTGTTGCTCGCTATCGTTTCCTCCCTCAAAAACAAGCCCTTGCCGGAGAAAATGGTGGTGTTTGGTGAAGTCGGGCTGGCGGGAGAAGTGCGCCCCGTCCAGCGCGGCCAGGAACGGCTGAAAGAAGCCGCCAAGCTGGGTTTTGTTCAAGCCATCGTTCCCAGGGCCAACAAGCCGAAGCAGGCGATTTCCGGCATCGAGATCATTGCGGTGGAACGGGTGGACGACGCAGTTGCAAAAATGTGCTGAAAAAATCACGTTGAAGCGTCGGCTTCAGAATTGTCTGCTACTGTTTTCAACGTAATGAGTGACAGGTGTCGTTTATGGATACTGGGCATTCTTTCGGTAGGCATGATGTTATTTGCAGCGATTGTTCCGCCAATCCCCCAACCGCTGGAATATCATCAATTTGCGGATCAGCGCGCTTATTTGGGCATTCCCAATTTTTTCAATGTGGTTTCCAACGGCGCTTTTCTGCTTGTGGGGATAGCAGGTCTGGGATTTTTACTGTGCTCCCGTGGTTCGAATGCGGCTAACGCTTTCGTCGAACCGTCGGAACGCCGGCCTTACCTGATTCTCTTCCTGAATGTGACAATAGCATGTATTGGCTCAGCGTATTACCATTTGGCGCCAGACAATGACCGACTGATGTGGGATCGGCTGCCGATAGCAATCTCTGTAACGGCGCTGCTTGCCGCAATGCTCAGCGAGCGCGTCAGTCCAAAGGTGGGGTTGCGGTCGTTGCCTGTCCTGATTGCGATTGGCGCAGGAAGCGTGATGCATTGGCATTGGAGCGAGCAGCGTGGCGCTGGCGATTTGAACTTTTATATCGTCGTACAATTCTACTCACTTCTGGTTATCATTCTACTCGGGATATATTTCCGGCCGCGATATACCCGTGGAAAGGACATCTACACAGCACTTACATTTTATGCCATTGCCAAACTGGCAGAAATCGCGGATCGGGAGATTTATGAGCTTGGCCACGTAATAAGCGGTCATACGGTAAAACACTTGCTTGCCGCACTGGCTATTTATTGGATATTGCGTATGCTGAAAAAACGCAGACCATTGCCGTATAAACAGCGGGCAGGTTTCGGCCTGCATGATTGAGTATCGCTTGGTATATTGGTCACGGAAGAATAAGGAGAGTCAAATGCATGTCGCGACATCATATGAACGGATAGGCGGCAAAGCAGTCATACGCCGCCTGGTGGACCGTTTTTACGACCTGATGGACGAAGATCCGGACTACTACTCCGTTCGCAAACTTCATCCGCAGGATTTGACCCATTCGCGGCAGAAGCTATTCATGTTTCTGTGCGGCTGGACCGGCGGCCCGTCCCTATATACCGAAAAGTATGGCGAGCCCCGCTTGCGTACCCGTCATATGCCTTTTCCTATCGGCATTCCCGAGCGTGATCAATGGCTGTCCTGTATGAGTCGCGCAATGGTGGACATCGGACTGGATGATGAATTGCGGAAGAAACTTGACATGGCGTTTGATCAGACAGCGGATTTCATGCGCAACCAGCCGGAGTGAAGGCCCGGACTTGCCGGGCCATTTTGCGTCGACACGAATATATTTACTTGCTTCTGAAATAAGGACTGGGAACGCTGCTGTTTCTAAACGTATTTCCTGCAACGTTGCCTCGCGTATTTTGCCGATTATCGCCAAACGGACGGCTACGGCTGTTATCCCAGTTTCCGTGGGCGCTATCGGCGCCTCGTGCGCTGCTATCGTTCGACCATGTGCGGCTGCGTTTATGGGCGACGCTGGGCGCGCCGCCGGACATGCCGCCAACACCGGGACGCGGCTTGAACCGCGGCTCAAGACCGGGCACCACGTGCGAAGCGATACGCTGGCCGGTAAAGCGCTCGATTCTTTTCAGGTTGATTCCATCCTTACCCGAAGCAAACGATACCGCGATTCCCGATGCACCCGCGCGGCCGGTGCGACCAATGCGATGCACGTAGTCTTCGGCAAATTTCGGCAGATCGAAATTGATGACGTGGGTAATGCCGACCACGTCGATTCCTCGTGCGGCGACGTCCGTCGCCACCAGGACCCGCAGGTCGCCATGGCGAAGCTTGGTCAGCGTACGCGTGCGATCCCGCTGGTTCATGTCGCCGTGCAATGCAGCGGCTTCATGTCCCTGGGCGGAAAGGTTGTCTGCGAGCGTATCGGCGTCGCGCTTGGTGGCAGTGAAGACAATGGCCTGTTTCAACGCCATGTCGCGTAGCAGATGATCCAGCAGACGGTTCTTGTGCGAAATGTCGTCAACATAATGCAGCCGTTGTTCGATATTGTCGAGTCTTGCCTGTTGCGTTGCGATCCGGATGCGCTTGGGCGATTTCAGCAGCCGCGTCGCAATCTTGTCTATGGCGCTGTCCAGGGTGGCGGAGAACAGCAACGTTTGGCGGGCTGCGGGCGTGGCCGAAGCGATTCTCTCCACGTCATCGATGAAGCCCATGTCGAGCATGCGGTCAGCTTCATCCAGCACCAGCATTTCCAGGCGTGAAAAATCGATGCGTCCGCGCTGAATGTGATCGATCAAACGACCGGGTGTCGCTACCAGGATATCTACCGGCTGCGAAAGCAATTTGTTTTGCAGCGGATAAGGCATCCCGCCGAGTATGCTCACGACCTTGACGCGAGACAGGTGCTTGCCATATTTGGCGGCGGCTTCGGATACCTGGAGCGCAAGTTCCCGCGTTGGGGTCAACACCAGCACACGTGGTCCCCGGCTGTGTACCTGAGAAGGCGTGGCAAGACGGTGTAGCGCCGGCAACATGAACGCGGCGGTTTTGCCGGTGCCGGTCTGGGCCGAGGCCATGATATCGTGTCCCGCGATCAATTCGGGAATGGCCTGTGCCTGAACAGGGGTCGGTGCGGTGTAGCCGGAGTCGATAATGGCTTTTAGAATGAGCGGATGCAGATTCAGATTTTCAAAAGACACGTTGGTTTCCTATTAAATGAAAAAATATGGTGCGCCTCATCAAGCTCCGGTTCCCATGACGTATGACAATGAGGCAGTGCTCCAAAGTTTTGTCGTCTGCATAGTATGATAAGCAAAACTCCAGAATTTCTCTGCGAGCATTCGCGTTGCGGATTGCCGCTTCGCGCCTTGCCGGAACATTGAATTATTTATAGAAGCGCCCTAACGCGCGCAAGCAGGATATGGCTGCCAAGGATTGATGGGCAAGTACCGCTAGCGCACACATAAAACATCGCCGCTAACCACGGTACCGCACAATTTTCGCTAGAACTTGAAAATCGAAGAGAGGTCAGGAACGATGAACCGACAAAGGGCAACGGATATAACCCTTTCATCGACGCGCGAAGTATACAGGAACCGGGGTTTGCGTAGAAATTATTTTTTGTAAATAGAAACGACGACATCACGAAGCACAAGCCGCAATGCCTTCGAAGCTTTGAACCAAGGGATTGTAGACCCCGGATGTTTCATAAATTAACGCGCGCCCTTGCTGGTCTTTTGTTTCGTATGGGAATTTTGCTCAGTCGGGCG
>JAKDLC010000181.1 GCA_030453055.1 Nitrosospira sp. | reverse complement strand
GCCCACCGGAAAAGGCCAGAACAACCTTGTTGACTCCTGGTACGCCCATTTTTCTTATTTTTCTCATGTTGAACATCTTCCCAACAACAAATATTCCATCAGCGCCTTTTGCGTGTGCAGCCGGTTCTCCGCCTCTTCCCATACCACAGACTGCGGACCGTCAATGACTTCCGCCGCCACTTCTTCACCGCGGTGGGCAGGAAGGCAGTGCATGAACTGCGCATTTTTACCGGCGCAGGACATCATTTCAGCGTCAACGCGAAAATTGGCAAAGTCTCTTTTTCGCTCCTCCGTTTCCGCCTCAAAGCCCATGCTGGTCCATACGTCGGTGGTGACGACATCGGCGCCTTTTACCGCATCATGCGGGTCGGCGAATTCCTCGTAGTGGCCGGTACCGCAAAGCCCGGCCCGTTCCGGCTCAACCTCGTAACCGGACGGAGTCGAGACATGCACGTTGAAATCGAATATCTCGGCCGCCTGGAGCCAGGTGTTACAAACATTGTTGGAATCCCCTATCCACGCCACCGTCTTGCCGGAGATACTTCCGTTTTGCTCGATGAAAGTAAAAATATCCCCCATGATCTGACATGGGTGATACTCGTCAGTCAGCCCGTTGATCACCGGCACTCGCGAATGCGCGGCGAAACGTCTGATGATGTCGTGCTCGTAAGTACGGATCATGACGATATCCACCATGCGCGAAATCACCCGCGCCGCATCTTCTACAGGCTCGCCCCGCCCCAGTTGAGTATCCCGGGTGGAAAGATAGATCGCCGCACCCCCCAGCTGATGCATGCCCGCTTCAAAGGACAATCGTGTGCGGGTCGAATGCTTGTCGAAAATCATCGCCATGGTACGATCCTCCAATGGCCAATAGCGCCGGTACTGCTTGAACTCCCGTTTGATCCAGCGCGTGCGCTCGAACAGATACTCGAATTCCTCCCGGGAAAAATCGTTGAACTGTAAAAAATGGTTGGTCTGCATAACTGGTGTAGTGAGTCAGAGATATCGTTACTTAAAAATGACTGGATTGTCGCCATACTGCGTTGCTCGTCGTTGCATATGAATAACTATGCGCCTCCTCGCGCCTTGTCTGACAACAATCCAGTCATTTTTAACATTCCTTCCCGGTTTATTCATTTGAAGCGGTTATGTAACGATATCTCTGACTCACTACACTAGCCGCGCATTATCCTGAACCCGGCGGTTGTCGTGAACTCAATGTACCAGGAATTCCTTTACTATCGCAGACAAGGTATTTACCACTTGTTCCGCCTCGCTTCGTTGCATCACCAGGGGCGGCAGCAGACGCACCACGTTATCCGAGGTCACATTAATCAGCAGTCCTCGTTTCAACGCTTCTTTCACAAGATCGCCGCAAGGTTTGGAAAGTTCGATACCAATCATCAGTCCCTGGCCGCGAATTTGCCTGACATCGGACAGGCCGGCCAATTGCGCTTTGAACAGGCTGCACATGAAGTCGCCCAGTTCCATCGCGTTTCTCAACAAATCATCTTCTTCGATTACCTCGAGCGTGGTAAGCGCCGCAGTACAGGCCAGCGGATTGCCACCGAAAGTGGAGGCGTGATTGCCCGGCTTGAACACTTCTGCCGCCATGCCTTTTGCAAGACAAGCACCGATCGGCATACCCGAGCCCAAACCTTTGGCCAACGTTATCACGTCGGGAACAATGCCGCTGTGTTGAAAGGCGAACCATTTACCGCTACGACCGATCCCGCACTGCACCTCATCCAGCATCAGCAACCAGCCATTCTGGTCACATAGATGGCGCAAACCGTGCAGATAATTCGCCTGCGGCACATTGACACCCCCCTCACCCTGATACGGTTCCACCAGTATGGCGACAACATTCTTATTGTTTACTCCTACTTGCGCTACGGCTTCCGGATCATTGTACGGCACCCGCGCAAAACCGGTGAGCAGCGGTTCGAAACCGGCCTGCACCTTGCGATTGCCACTCGCAGTCAGAGTCGCCATGGTGCGTCCGTGAAAGGATTTTTCCATCACGATAATAGTGGGCAGATCGATATTCCGGCCGTGGCCATACAGCCTCGCCAGCTTGATCGCGGCTTCGTTCGCCTCCGCGCCTGAATTGCAGAAAAATGCTTTATCCATGCCTGACAATGCAGCCAGCCTGCCGGCCAACTGTTCCTGTCTACCAATATGATAAAGATTGGAGGTATGGATAAGCGTCCCGGCCTGCTTGCAAATTGCCTTTACAAGCTTGGGATGACAATGCCCCAGACCGCATACGGCAACGCCCGCCAGTGCGTCGAGATACCGCTTGCCCGCTTCATCCCATAACCACACACCCTCCCCGTTGGTGAAAGTAACGGGGAGCTGCATGTAGGTGTTCATCAAATTTGACATAAAAGCATCTCAATAAAACCAAATTCCCAAGCCAGAATGCAGCACGGCGGCATGAGCCGCCGTGGTTCTCCGTACGCACCCTGTTGCCGCACCCTATTGCGCACTTTCCGTATCTTTACCTATTTAACCAGCTTTTTCAAGCCTTTTTCCTCGGCGGCGGTCAGCAGCCGCAAACACGGCAGATAGCCGTCATAAACGATCCCGTGCAGTTCAACACGTTTTTGCGAACGCAACATGCTGACCAGATACTGCACAACCTCGAGCGTGATGGTTTGTCCCGGCACCAGTACGGGAATGCCGGGCGGATAGGGCGTGATTTGATCCGCGCATGTCCTGCCATCGAGTCCGGTATTTACACTCTCCCGCTCATCCAGCAGCGGCGCCAGTTCGCCCCCACAGTAGAATGCGTCTCGCGGCAGATATTTTAGATCGGTAAATCCCGGAATTTCGGGGATATGGTAGAGCCGGCGAGGCGAACGGCCTTCACGCGCGATACGCATCAGCGCATCATAGAGACGCGAAACTTTACTGCGGGTAGTGCCGATGGTAAGTAGCAGAGTAAGGGTATTGAAAGTGGATTTCTCCACTTGAATGTTATACCGCTCGAACAATTCCCGAATCAACTCCTCGATCGTAAAGCCGCAGCGGGAAATATCCACTGTCACTTTGGTGGAATCAAGCCGAATATCGTCATGCTTTACTTCGTCAGGTAACAGCTCGGCGAGCTCCAGCACCCGGAATACGCCAGTGGAATTGATTTGCATGCGCACCTCCTTCGCCAGCTCCAGTGTACGCGACAGCAGCTTGTACCCTTCCAGCGTCGCCTGCTTGCGGGCTACGTCAAGGCTTGCAATCATGCTGTATTGCGGGCTGGTGGAAGTATGCATGTTGAAATTTTCGCGAAACAGATGTTCATTGAAGCCGGGGTCATTGACATGAATCATGCTGGATTGTGAAAAAGCCGACAGCACTTTATGCGTGCTCTGAGTGGCGTAATCCGCACCCGCTTCCATCGCGGTGGGGCGGAAGGCCGGATGAAAGCGGGCGAAGCCATACCAGGCTTCGTCGATGATGACTTTGATGCCTTTGGCATGCGCCGCCTCTATGATGGGGGGCAAATCATAACGCAGGCCATCGTAAGTGCAACTGGTGAGTATGAGCGCCTGGGCATCCGGATGTTTTTCGATGGCGTCGAACAGCGTCTGTTTCGGCACAGGCCCGTAAACGCTGAATTTCTTGTTAACCGACGAGTCGAGATAAATCGGATGGGCGCCGGACAATACAACACCATGATGCACAGACTTGTGACAGTTCCGATCCAGCAGCAGCTTCTCGCCGGGAGCGAGCAGGGTCTGAAATATCACCTTATTGGCCGTGGAGGTGCCGTTCGTTGCAAAGAAGGTGCGCCGCGCGCCGAACGCCTTGGCGGCTATCTTCTGCGCTTCCGCGATCACGCCGGAGGGTTCCATCAACGAATCGAGCATCGGCACCGACACTGAAAGGTCGGCCCGAAAAATATGATCGCCGATGAACTGGTAAAAATCGCTCGCCCAGGGGCTGTCGCGGAGCGAATCGCCGGAGGAATGCCCGGGCGTATGCCACGCATCCTTCGCCATCAATACATAATTTTTGAGCTGGTCATAAAACGGTGTGCGCGCTTTTTCCTGAAGCTGGGCATTGAGGATGCGGTACATACCGCGATAATCGCGCTCTTCGCGGTAGAAATAGCCGTCCACCGTTTCGGAAAAAAGCGCATCCACCACTTCATCCGCTTTTTCCTGTGCGATAAGGATATAGATATCCAATTCAGGACGAAAACGGGTAATCTCCTGCACCAGTCTTAATGCCGTCATTTGCAAGTTGCGTGAACCCGTTTCACCGTTTTTCAGCGTGTAAAGCGTATCGTCCACCACTACCGACTGAATGTCACCATCGTCCTCGATGGCTTGCAACGCCTCACGCGCGGTGGTGACGCCGCAAAAACTGATACCCAGGGGATTCTCCAGAGACTTGGCGGCGGCGTTCAATCCCTTGATAAGTTCCCTTAGTATCAGTTTTTCATCGTTAATGATGAGAATTCGGCTGATTGGCCTCTTCATAAAACTGGTTCTAATAAAAATCCGCTTTATGCGCTAAAACGTTCTTGATTGCAAGTAGAGATTTCACGGGCAACCTTTAATTCCTGAATAACTTCTGATTTTGCCAGCAATGCGTTCGGCGGCGACTTGTTCAGAGGTTTCGCACCGTTCTGTCTGAAAGCGATCAGGACTGAAACGGTCTATAGTAACAGCATGAAACTGTTCATTCCGGTTCTGCGTAATGGGATGGCGGCGCTGGTGGCGCTGCTTCTGTTGCCGGCCCTCGTTCTGGCTGCGCCAGTGATGGTACTGAAAGTGGAGGGTCCGATCGCGCCGGCCAGCGCTGATTTTGTCGAACGCGGCCTGCAACGCGCAGCCGTCGAGGGCGCGTTACTGGTCGTATTACAGCTGGATACCCCCGGTGGCCTTGATACTTCGATGCGGCAGATCGTACGCGACATTCTGGCTTCACCGGTACCGGTGGCGGTTTTTGTAGCGCCGGGCGGCGCCCGGGCAGCCAGTGCCGGAACCTATATCCTGTACGCCAGCCACATCGCGGCGATGGCGCCCGGCACCAATCTGGGCGCAGCCACACCGGTGCAGATCGGTGGCTTGCCGG
>JAKDLC010000180.1 GCA_030453055.1 Nitrosospira sp. | reverse complement strand
CATTTAATAGATCAGTGTTATGATTAATAACAATATTTCGTATTATTTGACTCTCGCCTTCCGGGTGAAGCCGCTACTACCGGATTCAGGATAATAAAACGCGGTACGTTGTCCGTAATCTAAACACTATTGGCGCCTACTACGAATGTCAACCTCGACGAAACCACCCCGACGCACCGCGTTCTTCCTATCCGACCGCACGGGCATCACTATCGAAATGCTGGGGCACAGCCTGTTAAGGCAATTCGAAAATCTGCCTTTTACCGAAATCACCCTGCCCTATCTTGATACAGCGGAAAAAGCCGCAGCCGTTGTCACGCAAATCAATGATCTCGCCATCGCGGACAGTGTCCGCCCTCTCGTATTCAGCACGTTTGTGAATCCCGTGATTCGATCGGTTTTCGATTCCGCCAACGCCCTGCATCTGGACTGCTTCAACATTTTTGTCGCCCCACTGGAAGTTGAGCTGGGCGTACGTTCGTCGCATACGGTGGGACTCTCCCACCGGCTTGGCGACATGGTCGACTACCGCCAGCGCATTGAAGCGATCCGGTACACCCTGGAGCACGACGACGGCGTCTCGCAAAGGAATTGGCAACAGGCTGACATTACTCTGGTAGGCGTTTCCCGCAGCGGTAAAACCCCTACCTGCCTGTATCTCGCGCTGAAATACGGTATTCGCGCCGCGAATTGCCCCCTCACTCCCGATGACTTCAGCCGCGTGGAGCTGCCGGCTGCCATCAAGGGCCTGCGCGCCAAGCTGTTTGGCTTTACGATCGATCCTGCACGGCTTCACCAGATACGGAGTGAACGCATGCCGGACAGCGACTATGCATCGCTCGAGAACTGTCGATATGAAGTGCGCGAAGCCGAAGCCCTGATGCGCCAGGAAGGAATTCTCTTCCTCGATGCGACCAACAAATCCATCGAGGAGCTCGCGACGGCAGTGCTGCATCATGCGAAATTGACGCGAAAAATTTATTGATGAGGGATACCTCGTCGGACCATAGGGCGGATACAAATACCGCGGATGCGATCGAAGATACATAAGAAAAATTGCCATAAATAATATTCTTTGGGCTATTCCTTTCCATTGTCATAACGATGTCTGGCCAGCAGCAATTTCACGTCGCCATCTTCCGAAACCTGATTTGCGGAGTCTTTCAAGGCTTGATCTTCGGGATACAAATCAGAGAACGCAACGATGGACATGGCGGCCAACTCCCATTCCCTTCTTGCGGGGCAGCCATTATCACTAACCCTGAAGTCAGAATCCGCATATACCGATCTCGGTCTATCCACCCTTAAACTCATTTGGTATAGAACGTATCCGGCTACAAACAGAAACATGCCTGCCACGAATAATTCCTTGAGAAAATAAAGAGCGCCGAGAAAAAACGACGTCAGGTACAGGATTACGCTGTTACGCTGTTTTTTCCAGGAGGAGGTCGAATAGGCTAACGCCATCCAGTACTTCACGATATATGCAGTCAGATCCTCCGCATTGTTCCACTTATCGGCAAGAATTTTCGTTATTGTCGCGCGGGGGATATCGGATCTGCCGATCAACGCATGAGGAGCCACGACGAGAGCATATAATACCGGCAGAACGGCGCCCCAATATATCGCATGCATCTGATTCAGCGAAAATGACACCACGATTGCAATTGCATTGATTATGAATATCATGCGTTATGAATGCGACGCTGTTTATACGCTTCCCAGCTTTGGCGTGCTGATTACGCAGGCCAGTGCCAGTCACGGACCTCCGGCATGTCTTCGCCGTGGCGGATGATATATTGCTGATGCTCGATCAGCTTATCGCGCATCAGTTGTTTGAGGCCTGCGCCCTTGGGGCCAAGTTTCGGGACACGGTCAATTACGTCCATTACCAGATGGAAACGGTCCAGATCGTTACATACGGTCATGTCGAACGGAGTAGTGGTAGTGCCCTCCTCCTTGTAACCGCGAACATGCAGATTGTCATGGTTGGTGCGGCGGTAAGTCAGGCGATGAATGAGCCAGGGATACCCGTGATAAGCAAAAACGACGGGTTTGCAGGTAGTGAAGAGCGCATCGAACTCGTGATTCGATAGCCCATGCGGATGTTCCTCTTGTGGCTGTAATGTCATCAGATCCACCACATTGATCACCCGCATCTTGAGTTCCGGAGCGTGCCGGCGCAGCAGATCTACCGCGGCCAGTGTTTCCAGCGTCGGCACATCCCCGGCGCAGGCCAGCACCACATCCGGCTCGCCGTCCTTGTCATTGCTCGCCCAGCCCCAAACACCGATACCGGCGGTACTGTGCTGGATGGCAGCATCCAGGTCGAGCCACTGCAGTTCGGGCTGCTTGCCCGCCACGATGACATTGATGAAATTACGCGAACGCAGGCACTTATCCGTAATGACCAGCAACGTATTGGCGTCGGGCGGCAGATAAACGCGAATGATATCGGCCTTTTTGTTCGCCACATGATCGATAAAGCCGGGATCCTGATGCGAGAAGCCATTGTGGTCCTGGCGCCACACGTGCGACGTGAGCAGGTAATTCAGCGAAGCGATCGGACTGCGCCAGGGAATCTCCTTGCTGCTCACCTTGAGCCATTTGGCATGCTGATTGAACATCGAATCCACGATATGGATAAACGCCTCATAGCAGGAAAAGAAGCCGTGGCGGCCGGTGAGCAGATAACCTTCGAGCCAGCCCTGGCACGTATGTTCGGATAGAATTTCCATCACTCTTCCATCGGGCGAAAGATGGGCGTCCTCGGGTAGAGTTTGCGCAAGCCAGGCTCGAGCAGTTACCTCAAACAGGGCATCGAGACGGTTTGAGCTGGTTTCGTCGGGGCCCATCACCCGGAAATTGCGACTGCCCAGATTGAGCTTCATTACATCGCGCAAAAATTTGCCCATTTCCCGCGTGGCTTCACCCACTACCGTCCCTGGTACAGGCACAGCGATAGCATAATCGCGGAAGTCCGGCATCTCCAGATCCTTCAGCAGTTGGCCGCCGTTGGCGTGGGGATTCGCGCCCATGCGGCGCTTGCCCTGCGGCGCAAGCGCCGCCAACTCCGGTATGAGGGCGCCATTGTCGTCAAATAGCTCTTCGGGCTTGTAACTCTTCATCCAGTCTTCCAGCAGCCGCAGATGCGAGGGCTCTGAACCGATCTTCGCCAGCGGCACCTGGTGCGAGCGCCAATAATCCTCTGCCTTCTTGCCGTCGACTTCCTTGGGTCCGGTCCATCCCTTGGGGCTGCGCAGAATGATCATGGGCCAACGGGGGTACGTAATCGTCCCGTCGGAAACCCTTTCCCTACGCGCTTCGTCCTGGATGACCCGGATCTTGTCAATTACACCATCCAGCACAGCCGCCATGGCCTGATGCATCAGTTCAGGATCGGATCCCTCGACAAAATAGGGCTGATAACCATAACCCGAGAGCAGGCTTTCCAACTCTTCATGGCTGATGCGCGCAAGCAACGTTGGGTTGGCTATCTTATAGCCATTGAGATGGAGAATCGGCAGCACCGCGCCGTCGTGAACCGGGTTGAGAAATTTGTTCGAGTGCCAGGCGGCGGCAAGCGGCCCGGTTTCGGCCTCGCCGTCCCCGATTACGCACGCCACGATCAGATCCGGATTATCGAACGCCGCTCCATAAGCATGCGATAGGGAGTAACCCAATTCCCCTCCCTCATGAATGGAGCCGGGTGTCTCCGGGGCCACATGGCTGGGAATGCCCCCGGGAAAGGAAAACTGCTTGAATAGCCGCTGCATGCCGGTCGCGTCCCGCGAAATGCAGGGATAAAACTCGCTGTAACTGCCCTCAAGCCAGGTGTTGGCGACCATTGCCGGCCCACCGTGGCCGGGACCGGCGATGTAGAGCATATTCAGATCGTATTTCTTTATGATGCGGTTCAGATGCACGTAAATGAAATTGAGTCCCGGAGTGGTGCCCCAATGGCCAAGTAATCGAGGCTTGACATGCGCAAGCGCGAGCGGCTCCTTGAGCAACGGGTTGTCAAGGAGATAGATTTGTCCAACTGAGAGATAATTCGCCGCGCGCCAGTATGCGTGCATCTTGCGCAACTCGTCAGTGGAGAGTGGCCCGTTTGCGGTTTCGGCCTGCGGCGCGGCTTCGCTCATGTCGATTCTCGTTGAAATTTTTTATTCTCCCTGGCTGCAATGACGGCCCCGGCCTCCCGCGCCAAAACCGCGGCCTCGTCACCCGGGATAACCCACACTTCAACCCGGCTGGTCCGGCTGCTGATGCGCGATAATCCACAGGCGCCGCCGTTTTTTTCCGAATCGATCTCGATTCCGCACCATTCCATGCCGGCCAGAATTTTTTCCCGCACCGTTGGCGTGTTCTCACCCACGCCTCCGCCAAAAACAATCGCCTCGGCGCCACCCAACACCGCGAGGTAGGCGCCCAGATACTTGCGCGCCCGGTAACAATATAAATCCACAGCCAGACGCGCTCGCTCATCCTGCGACTCCAGCAACCGGCGCATGTCCGCACTGATGCCGGACGTCCCCAACAGACCCGACTGCTCATTCAGCAGCTGCTCTGACTGCTCCGGCGTCAGACCCTCCTGACGTTGCAGAAACGTGATCAGGCCGGGATCGATATCGCCCGAACGCGTCGCCATCATGAGTCCCTCCAGCGGTGAAAAACCCATCGAGGTGTCGCGTGGCGATCCGTTGTCGATCGCCGTGACCGAGCAGCCCGCGCCAAGCTGCATCGAAATCACCCTACCCCCGTTCGGGATGTCTGGCTTGAGTTCACACCATTTCCGCCACATGGCCTGATGCGCCAGCCCATGAAAACCATAGCGGCGCAGCCGGTGTTTCCGGGCAAGCTCATGGGGAATCGCATAAGTTCGTGCGATTTCCGGCAAAGCGGTAAAAAATGCGGTATCAAACACCGCGACCTGGGTAATATCCGTGCCCAATGCCTCGCGCGTGGCGCGTATCCAGCGCAGCGAGACCGGGTTGTGCAATGGCGCAAGAGGCGCGAGGCAATCGATCTCCCGCTCCACTTCCCGGTCGAGCAGGCGCGCCGACGTCAGATTCGCGCCGCCGTGCACCACGCGATGTAC
>JAKDLC010000179.1 GCA_030453055.1 Nitrosospira sp. | reverse complement strand
AATGCGTGATGACTGGTAAACCTCGTATTTACTGGGATACCGCTCCGCTTATTGCATGGATTACTGATGAACGACGCTCCCCAGAAGAAATCGCGGGACTCGAAGAGGTGGTTGAGCTAATAGAGCGACAAAAGATTGTTCTTTTCACCTCTGCAATTTGGAGAGTTGAGGTTCTTGATTCATCATTGACTGATGAGCAGAAGCAGACGTTAAGACAGCTATTTGATGGTCGTTATATTACTGATGTTGCCGCTGACAGTCGTATTTTTGATTTGGCGCATGAAATTAGGAATTATTACCAGATCGAGCGCCAAAAAGACCAAAGCCAACCAAAAATTTCAACGCCCGATGCTTTGCATTTAGCTACAGCTATACTGAATGATGCTGCCGAATTTCATACTTTTGATGGTGCTAAACAGAATGGTGGAGTCGGAAAGCTAATTCGATTAAACGGAAATGTTGCGGGGCATAACTTAAAAATCTGCGTTCCAACCGGAAAGCAACTTAGACTTCGTCTTGATTATGGAAACGAAAACCAAGAGCCAGCCGATCAGGAACAAGAACAAGGTTGATGTCGAAACACCTCTGTTTGATGACGTTCTCCGTAGGATGTTATCAACTCCTCCGAAAATACAAGAATCAAAGCAGAAAAAAAAGAAAACCGGCAAATAAGCCGGTTTTTTGTTTTCACCAAACAGAAGCTTATTCTTATTCTATGGTTTTAGTAATTGCTCAACATTGCGAATCGTCTCTAGAGTGCCAAGAATGTCTGAGCCAGAATCTCGAAGTAGATAGCAAGCTTTCTTCAAATTCTCCCTTAGTCTTGGCACAAAGGTTGCATCTTGTTCGCCGAGAGTTTGAGCGATACAGGCGGTTAGGGCTGCCAGCGCCAACCTGGTCTGAGCTTGATCGTCTTTGTAATCAGGCATAACTTTTTCTCCTTATTTTTATTTTGGAGAAAGAATATTACCTCATCAGCGTGGGTTTCTCAAGTATATAATTGTATAAAATTTCGCCAAGGATGGATTTAGTTAGCGGCCTGTCGGATTTGCAGAATCGAAGCGGAAAAGTGACTGGGCGAGGACAGATTTTGACGATTTTGAAAGCCAATAGTTGTTCTATTGATCGAAAAAGCGGTGAAATATGGACCGGCCCTGTTTGCAGCCGATTTCCTTCAAGTCCGACAGGCTGCTAGACCAGTTTGAACTCAGGCCCAGCACGGCCAGCGCCTCGTTGGCCCAGCGATGCGTTGATCGCATCATCCGCTGTTTCCAGAAAGATGAATTCCAATTTGGCGCGCGTCGCTTCCGGCACCTCGCGCAGATCTTTCTGGTTGTGCGCCGGCAGCAATACCTTGCGCAGACCAGCCCGTTGCGCGGCAAGCACTTTCTCCTTGATTCCGCCCACGGGTAATACCAGCCCGCGCAAACTGATTTCTCCGGTCATTGCCACGTCATGGTGCACCGGCCGATCCGTAAAAAGCGAAGCGAGCGCAATGAACATGGCGACGCCGGCGCTTGGACCATCTTTCGGAATGGCCCCCGCCGGCACGTGAACATGCACGTCGATACCGTCGAACATTGCCGCCGGGATAGCAAGATCGCCTGCGCGCGCCTTCACCAGCGTGAGCGCCGCCTGCGCGCTCTCCTTCATTACATCGCCTAGCTGTCCGGTCAGTATCAGCCGCCCGCTTCCGCTGACTCGCGTTGCTTCGATGAAAAGAATATCGCCGCCCACCGGCGTCCATGCCAGACCGGTGGCGACACCCGGCAGACCGGTGCGCATTCCGATCTCGTGCTCGAATTTCTTAGCGCCGAGTATGGCGTCCAAGTCCACGGTATCGACATATACCCGCAGGTTCTCATCATCGGCAATGCGCATAGCCGCGTGGCGCATCACTCGACCGATCTCGCGCTCCAGCTGACGAACGCCGGCTTCGCGGGTGTAATTGGCAATGATGCCATTCAGTGCCTCTACTGCTATTTCACACTGTTCTTCCTTCAGACCGTTGGCTTCGCGTTGGCGCGACACCAGGTAGCGCAGTGCAATCTGGAGTTTTTCCTCCTGGGTATAGCCCGGCAAGTCGATGATCTCCATGCGATCACGCACCGGGGGCGCCACGCTATCGATCACATTGGCCGTTGCGATGAAAATGACACGGCTCAAGTCGAAAGGCACGCCCAGATAATTGTCGCGAAAGGTCGAATTCTGTTCCGGATCCAGTACTTCGAGCAGCGCGGCCGACGGATCGCCGTGGAGACTGGCCGACATTTTGTCAACCTCGTCGAGCATCATTACACAGTTGCGCGCGCCAGCCTTGCGCAGGCTTTGGACGATGTTCCCCGGCATCGCGCCGATGTAGGTGCGGCGGTGGCCTCGCATTTCGGCTTCATCGTGCACGCCGCCCAGTGATACGCGGACGAATGGCCGCTGCAGTGCGCGCGCAATACTCTGACCGAGCGAAGTCTTGCCTACCCCAGGAGGGCCGACGAAACATAGGATAGGCGCACGTCCCTGAGGTTTCAGCTTTTGCACCGCCAGAAACTCTACAATGCGCTGCTTGACGCGCTCGAGCCCGAAGTGGTCGGCTTCGAGAATCTGGCGTGCGGCACCCAAATCAATGGGTGCGTCAGCTGGCAGCCGCCAGGGCAGCTCGGTCATCCACTCCAGATAAGTATGGAGCATCGAGTATTCGCTCGACGCGCCAGGCATGCGCCGCAGCCGCTGCAATTCCTTGCGCGCCTGCGCCTCGATTTCGTCCGACATGCCGGCGTTGCCGATCGCCTCGCTCAACTGCGCAATCTCCTGATCGCTGCCATCATCGCTTTCACCAAGTTCCTTCTGGATCGTCTTTAATTGCTCACGCAACAAAAATTTGCGCTCGCGGTCCTCCAGTTGCTCTTTCGTACGTTCGCCAATCTCCTGCGACAGTCTGAGCACCTCGATGCGGCGCGACAAGATCTGCAACACCTTCTGCAGCCTGTCTTCGGTACGCACGGTTTCGAGCAGCATCTGCTTCTCGTTTATTTCCGCGTCAAGCAGGCTGGCGGTGATATCCGCCAAGTGCGACGGGGCGCGCGTGGCTTGCAGCGCGTGCGCGAGCTCTGCGGGGACGCCCGGAAGCAACGACAGTATCTCGACCGCGCGTTCGCGCAGTTGCATCGCAAGCGCCTCAGCCTGGGCAGAAACATGTTCCGATTCATCAATACGCTGCACACGCGCGGCCAGGAACGGATAACCTTCAACCAGCTCCTCAAGCCGAAATCGCTCCGTCCCCTGGCACACGGCATGGCGCAGTCCCTCGGCCGAGGTGAGGTGGCGCACGATGTTGGCCACCGTACCGATAGGGCATAGCGCATCAAACCCCGGGTCGTCGACGGCGGCATCCTTCTGCAGCACAATGCCCACCGGCGTGTTGGATTGAAGCGCATGTTCGACCGCGGCGAGCGACTTTACGCGGCCCACGGTGATGGGCATCAATACATGGGGAAATAGTACGACATTGCGCATAGGCACCAGCGCAATCACATCGTGAGGTAACTCGAATTTGGTTACGGCGGGCTGTTCCATGATTGCTCTCTCAAAGAATACAGTTCCTGGATCAGTGCGCGGATCAATCGGCCTGCTCTGCGCTCTCGGGTGCACCGTTTTCCAACGACGATGGCGCGAAGGAAATAAGTTCCACATTTTCCCCATGCCAGTCTAGCATGGGTCGCCCGAACGTCAACCTGATCGAGCGTTGCGGACATCACTCCAACGCAACTTGCGCATTGCATGCGGGGCGTGGATTTCATACAATGAAATTCACGTGATCGCGCATCTGCGGAGCAGCTCAATTAATTGTTGGGAGGTTAAGCCTGAATGAGCAAGTACCTCGTACAACTCGACTTCATGTCCTTCGTCAAATTCAATTCATTGGCGTTCTGTTGCGCCAATACGCTGTTTTCGCCCTTCAATGCCTTTTATACCTTTCAGAGCAGCGGTATCAATAAAGCATTCCTGGTGATATTTTTAGCGCCGTTTGCCGGCTTGCTCCTGGGAGTATTCTTTGGCATCCTGGCGTTCCCCCTTTATAAGTTTCTGACTGCCCGCAGCCAGTTTCTTGCGGCGCTTTCGGGTAGATTCAAGGAAATACCGACCGGCTCCAATGAACCTGTTTCAGACGATCAACACTAAGCACGCATTACAACGTACGACTTTTTCCGTCAGGAGTCTCCATTGCGGACCAAGGCAACCGTCGAAGCGGCACTCTCCCGTATCCCCGGCCCGGTCACCGCTGAGTGGCCAATGGGTGAGCGATTCGCCGTCGCTCTCGCTCACGGCTCAATGTCGGTTGAGTATTACGCGCCTATTGGCCACGACCCGCAAACTCCGCATGAACAGGATGAAGTCTATTTTATCCATCGAGGGATGGGTGAGCTTGTTATTAGCGGAATCCACCATTCATTCAAGCCTGGTGATTGTCTTTTTGTGGCCGCTAATGTCGAGCACAGGTTCGAGAATTTCTCCGGCGATTTCGGAACATGGGTGGTGTTCTGGGGCCCAAAAGGCGGAGAAAGAGGTGGCGAAAATTCCTGATTCACCGATATACCTTAGAACGTGAAAGCAAAATATTGGCATAACTCTTTACGGGGGTATACAATCCGAATGCCATGAACAAGCGCTACCGTAGCCGCCATATCTATACTGTTATGCTTGTGTTGCTCGCCAGTATGCTGACGAACGCATTTGGCTGGGCGTTTAATGGCGAGGTCTTTGCTCATGAGCTGGACCACGAGCATCATGTTCTGTCTTCTGATCCGGCGGCGCATCTTGAGGCTCATCAACGGGCTGTTTTTAATGATGAGACCCACCCGGATGCCGCTACGCATTTATGTCTTCATGCGGCCGGGCAATATCTGCCGTTCTTCTTTACGGCCGCTCCGCTCGTGCCCGCGTCCGTCGGTACGGAAATTCTGACTGGTTTTGTTTCAATCATCGTTCCTGAATCCATTCCGGATTCTCCGCTTCACCCTCCCCGAACCGCTTTCGCAAGCTAGCCCGGACGTTTCATAAATTGACGCGCGCCCTTGCTGGTCTTTTGTTTCGCATGGGAATTTTG
>JAKDLC010000178.1 GCA_030453055.1 Nitrosospira sp. | reverse complement strand
TTTTTTTACCTTTTTTCTTTTCGCAGCAATGACTTACGTTTCTGGATGAGAACTAGTGTAGTGAGTCAAGAGATAGATACGTTTATGCTATCCGGGCTCCATCCCCTCAATATCCAGCCGCACCGATAATTTTCCGGCATCGGCATTTTGCTCGAACGGCAGCACCCCCAACAACCGGCAATCCAGCCTCCGCTCCAACGCAAGCACATTCTCGTCGAACGCGATCATTTCCGGGTCGATGCGGTTCGCCACCCAGCCTGCAAGCGGCAGCCCGGCTGCCCGCACTGCCTGAGCCGTAAGCAATGCATGGTTAAGACAGCCGAGCTGCATTCCCACCACCAGAACTACCGGCAAACCCAAGGCCTGCGCCAGGCTGGCGCCCTCCTCATGCTCGTTGAGCGGCACGAGAAAACCGCCGGCGCCCTCGACGATCACAACATCGGCGATTTTCTGCAATTCGAGGCAGGCCTGGCGGATGAGTGCAATATCGATGTCGATGCCCGACTGTTTCGCCGCGATATGCGGCGCAATCGGCGGGATCAGCGCATAAGGGTTCACCAGTGCGCGCGGGGCGAAAACGTTGCCTGCCGCGACGAGCCATTCCACGTCCATCCATTTTCCGTTTTCGCAGCCCGCCGCCACCGGCTTCATACCCACCGCTGCCATGCCGCGCGCGCCAAAGGCGTGCAGCAAGGCGCAACCGATCAGCGTCTTGCCTACGCCCGTTCCCGTGCCCGTGACGAAATAACCTGCCGCCATAGAGAATCATCCTTTCATGCAAGGCCGATTTTTCGTCTCGTTTCGGGGGTGAGAATCGTGGTACGCGGCTTGAGCTTCCATGCGTGTCCATAAACCACTTCAAAGGTTGCCGGTACCTTTCCTTCGGTTCGTAACGCCTCGTAAAGGTTTATCGCTTTTTGCCAGGCGGTTTTTCCGGTTAAGCCATGCCGCCTGCCCGCGGTGACATTGTGCGCACCGATGGCCTTGAGATCCCGCATCACGCCGATTACCTCGTCATAAGTCAGCGTGATATATTCCATATCCATGACGGGTGTGGCGAAGCCGCTGTGCACCAGCATGTCTCCGATATCGTGCATGTCCGTAAAGCGATTGATGTGGCTATAATTGTCCGCGCCACGAAACGCCTGGCGCAGTTCCTTCAAAGTATCCGGTCCAAACGTGCTGAACATGAACAAACCGTCGGTTTGCAGCACGCGGTATATCTCGGCAAGCGTGCGTTTGATGTCATTGCACCATTGCAACGTCAGATTCGACCACACCAGACCGACGCATGAATCTTTCAAAGGCATCTGCTCCATGTCGCCACACACATAGCTTGTCCGATTTCCACGAACGGTCACCCATCGCCTCCACCATGAAACCGCGGGACGCGCCTGAGCATGCATTGCGAGCGCAATGTCGATTGCCACCACTTTGGCGGCAGGATATCGCATGAGCAGTTTACGCGTGCCGTACCCGGTGCCGCTGCCGCCATCGAGAATGACGCTTGGCGTGTACTTAATGTAATCGAGGCGCGACAGCATGCGGTCGCAAACTTCACGTTGCAGAACCGCCGCCCGGTCGTAACATGCCGCCGCTCGCTCAAAGGCGTTACGCGCCTGGCGCTTGTCGATCGTATGGTCGTAACTCACTGTTAGCAGCTCACTTAACCGAGTTATGAAATAGCTGTACCATGCTGGCTACGAATTGATCGGGATAAGACAAGAACGGTGCATGACCGCAACGGGGAAACATGATCAACGCTGAATTTTGCAATTGCCGGTGCATCCATTTCGCCGCACCGGGGCCGGTAATGACATCGTTCTCCCCATGCAGCAGTAAGGTCTGTTGAGTAACATTTCCCAACCTTCCGCGCAGATCGCTCGTGAGCAGAATCTGTAATCCTGTGTGCAACGCAGCCTCATCCGGCAGGCCGCGCTGAAAAAAGCTTTCGCGCAATTGCGCCAGCACTGCCGCGTCATCGTCGCTGCCGCTCACCTGCAATGTCAGGAATCTGTTCAGGGTCGTCGCGTAATCCCGCTTCAAATTCCGCATGAACAGTTGCAAAGTCGCGGCGTCCATTCCCCAGCGCCAGTCTTTACGCCTGACAAAACAGGGTGTCGTTGAAACCAGGGCAAGCTTTTGGACACGCGCCGGTTCGCGCAATGCAAGTTCGATCGCTACCTGACCTCCCAGCGACCATCCGCAAACCATACAACTCGCGGGTAAAATATCCGCAACCATTTCGACCATACGTTCCAGCGTACCGCGCGTATCGGCGAGGCTGAATCCATGGCCGGGCAAATCCACCAGATGCAGGCGGAAATGGTGCGCCAGCCCATCGCGTATGCCGCTCCAGACGCCGCTGTGCATGGCCCACCCATGCAGCAGAACGAGATCGGCGCCGGCGCCGGAGGATTCGATGTGAAGGCTCATCGAGTCATCGAAAACCCTTATTTACGTCCCTCAACACCGCCCCCAATCGCGCAACATCTTCCCTATCGTGCGACGCGGACAATGATATCCGCAACCTCGCCTCGCCGGACGGAACGGTGGGTGGACGGATCGCCGGAACCAGGATGCCCCGTTCGCGCAATGCCTCGCTGATTTCCAGCGCTTCATCGTTGTCCCCTATCATCAACGGCTGGATAGGGGTGGTGGACGGTAACAACTTCCAGCGCAACGATTGCAATTCGTCTTTAAGCCGCGCCGTAAGTTGCGTCAGTTTCTCGCGCCGCCATTCTTCCCCTTCGATCAACTCCAGGCTTTTCAGCAAGGCGTGAGACAGCAGTGGAGGGGTCGCGGTAGTATAGATATAGCTGCGCGCGTGCTGAATCAGGGTTTCGATAACCTCCGGTCGTGCCGCGACAAAAGCGCCGAATACGCCCGCAGCCTTGCCGAGAGTGGCCATGTAAACGATGCGCGGCGAATCCATATCGAACCGGGACGCCGTTCCACGCCCCTGTGGACCCAGTACACCAAACCCGTGCGCATCATCGAGCATCAACCATGCATCGTATTTTTCGCATAGGGCCAGCAAACCGGCGACCGGCGCAATATCTCCATCCATACTGAATACCGCATCAGTCATCACCAGTTTGCGTTTGGCCCTCGACACGGCGAGTTGCCGTTCCAGCGCAGCCAGATCGAGGTGCGGATACCGGCAAAACTTTGCCCGTGAAACGAGCGCGGCATCATTGAGCGAGGCATGATTGAGCCTGTCGGCGAATATCGCATCCCCGCGGCCCGCCAGCGCTGTGACCACCCCGGCGTTCGCCATGTATCCGGTGGAAAACAGCAATGTCCGGGGAAACCCGGTGAATCGTGACAGCGCTTCCTCCAGCGCATGGTGCGCTGAAAAATGTCCGCTGATGAGGTGCGACGCGCCTGCCCCGACTCCATATTGCCTCGCGCCTTGGCAGACCGCCGCTATCAGTTGAGGATGATTGGCGAGTCCGAGATAATCGTTGCTGCAAAACGCGAGATATTCACGTCCCGCCATCGAAATATGGGTTTGCTGAGGGCTTTCCAGCATCAGACGGCGACGGTACAGCCTTTTGCTTTCCCGGCTGCGTAGCTGCTCGCGGAGTTGTTCGCATCCTGGTTCGCGCGGCGGTCCGATAAGATCGTTGAGCATTTTGGTTAACTTAGCAGCCTGTCGGACTTGAAGGAAATCGGCTGCAAAAGCGTCTGGCCGGTCCATATTTCGCCGCTTTTTCGGCCAATAGAACAACTATTGGCCTTCAAAATCGTCAAAATCTGTCCTCGCCCAGTCACTTTTTCGCTTCGATTCTTCAAGTCCGACAGGCTGCTAGCTTGGACAGGCCGGGCAAATTGCGGCGGACCTACATCGAATGCAGCCCCAGCTTATCGAATAACGACTTGTCCCGCTCCGTTTCCGGGTTGTCCGTGGTAAGCAATTTGTCGCCATAGAATATCGAATTGGCGCCGGCGAGAAAACACAGCGCCTGCACCGTATCCGGCATTTCCTGTCTGCCTGCCGACAGCCTTACCATCGCCTGAGGCATGGTAATGCGCGCCGCCGCGACAGTGCGCACGAATTCCAGCGGATCGAGCGCCGCCGTGCCATGCAACGGCGTACCCTCCACCTGAACCAGATGGTTGATGGGAACGGATTCGGGGTAAGGATCAAGATTCGCCAGCTGGGCGATCAGTCCGGCGCGGGCATGGCGTGATTCGCCCATGCCCACGATGCCGCCACAACATACCTGCATGCCTGCACCGCGAACTTTCTCCAGAGTATCCAGGCGATCGCGGTAATTTCGCGTTGTGATGATTTCACCGTAAAATTCCGGCGCCGTATCAAGGTTATGATTGTAATAATCGAGGCCGGCTCGTCTCAGTTGCTCCGCCTGCCCCGGCTTCAACATGCCTAACGTGGCGCAGGTTTCAAGCCCCAGCGCTTTGACGGCGCTAACCATCTCCACCATTTTGTCGATGTCTCGCTGCTTGGGCCCACGCCATGCCGCCCCCATGCAGAAACGCGATGCGCCTTGCGCCTTCGAGGCTGCGGCCGTTGCAACCACTTCGTCGAGCGACAACATGTCCTGGTTCTCGACATTCGTGCGATAACGCGCCGCCTGCGGGCAGTAACCGCAATCCTCAGGACAGCCTCCGGTCTTGACTGAAATCAATGTGGATAATTGCACCGCGTTGGCGTCGTGATGTTGGCGATGAACCAATTGGGCGTGATGAATCAGATCGCTGAACGGCAGGTTCAGTAACCCCTCGATCCGGGAAACGCTCCAGCGCAGTGATCCTGCGGATGCGCCGGCTAGTTTGCCAGCGGGTTTACCCACTGCGCCGCCTGATTGCTTTTCCATTGGCTTCCCAGGTGTATCCAAGTCAAAAGCTATGCCGGAGATAAACGGGTTAGTAAGGCGATTGACCGATCGGTCTTGCGCTACAATGAGACGCCGCCCAGTCAATCGCATCTTTGGAAACTAATCGAATCATCAGGGATTCCGCTATCGTTGTCAATTTTTCATCCTGTATTTTTGAACAACAGATTAAAAATCGTGCAGGCATTATTCAGGAAGTATTGTCTGCTTTGCGGTGCGGCCAGTGATGGCGATTTGTGCAGACCCTGCGAGAAC
>JAKDLC010000177.1 GCA_030453055.1 Nitrosospira sp. | reverse complement strand
GTTGAGCATAGCAGAGGTATCCGTATTGGCGATGTTGGCGACGATGTTGGCGACCATGCGAGGAGGACTTATGAAGGCGATCATCCTTACCCTGTTCCTGTTCGGTTCAGCTCTGGCGGGCTCGACGCTGGCGCAGACCGAATCGAGTGTTGCTCCGCAGCCTGACCCCCGCATCAGGCTGCTGGAGGCGGCATTGAACAGGGTGCAACAGGAGCAGCAATCGGTATACCAGCAATTCCAGATGACGCTGGAGTTGCGGCGCTACGAGATACAGGAGGGCAATCCGCTGATCCTGCAAGGACCCACCGGTATGGGGGGCGTGAGGGACGCGCCGCCGATAGATTATGACGTTATGGTTCGGGTGCAGCAGGAGCGCAAGGAACGTATTCAGCAGTATACCCGCGACATCAACAGCCTTTATTCACGCTATTCCGAATTAGGCGAGCGCAGGAGGGCGCTGGTCGATCAGCTCATCGAGCTTGCCAGATAGCCGGTGTGGTGAGGGCTCGGCGGTATACACCCGGACAGTTTGTTTATTCTTTGCAAACGGCTCGGGTATCGTTGACGCGTCAGTGTGTCGAACCTAAAACATAGGCTTCGGATCCGGAGTGATGAGGAGATCTTCAGGATTGAATTGAAGTTTTAAGGAATCGCCGTTTATGATATAGGTGTCATGCATATTCCCCTTTTCCCCATCTGGCAGCCTGAGGGTATCATCACGATGGATCGGGTCTTCGCGGATCCAGGCATCAAACTGCCCCAGCCCTGTATGACCTTCGGAGAAATAGGTTGCAAGACGGCGAAACAGCTTCGGCCACAGAATAAGCGTCTCAAGTTTAGCCAGATCGCTGATCACGGCCTCTTTATTGGTATTCACATCCTCCTGCGGCCAAAGTCCTTTTCTTGGTTTCTTACGGGCCTTGGTAATCAGTTTTCTTAAGTCTTTAATCAGCGAAAGCGGCATGGTGTCATACGGCTCCACATAGCTCAATCCCGCTTCGACAAGCTGCGCGTTGACACTCTGATTCAGCAAATCCTTATCAACAAAGACTTTTTCTCCATCCTTCAAACCACATTTGCCGGGGTATACAAGTCCGAGCAGCCGGCCATTGGCTTCGATCCCGTTTGCAATGACATACCCTGGCAGGGGGTGTTTCTCCACCGATTGCACTTTGTTTGGCAGATCAGGAAAAAAAGTGATGTTCCTGAATCCCAGCAAGCGGAGATTCTCGTCACGGGCGGCATTGGCGAACGATAACTGCTGATTCGTGCCTCTGAAATGGGTTTCCAGTGTATCGATTCCCTCGTAGCGGACGGCAATATTTTTTCGGTTATTGAAATTCGGGCCTCTGCCTGAATGCCAGGGCAAATCGAGCACAAACTGCGGATTAGCGGGTTCAAACCGCACCGTATCGCCGTCCGGTTCCGGACCTCGCTTCGGGATGTCAGGGTAATGAATCCAGTACTTTCCTTTGATTATCGTGTAACGCGATTTCGTTTGCCTTGTCATTTCCAACCTCCTGTCAAGTCACGATCGGCATACTTTCCATGTCCACCGCAATCGGGCCATTGTAGCATTGCTCAAATCTTGACACTTTCACAAACAGAACTATAGTAAATACATCGGATGAGGAGAAGTAATTCTTGGTTTGCAATCTTAAGGTTTGCAATCTTAAATTTCAAGTTACCAGCTGAGTCGTCCAGTGAAAATTATTCCGAACAACGATCAATACATCCTTAACCACTGCACCCGGTTCCTGACACGCAGAAATACGGACGCGCGCCATAATTTCGGGCAATACGATCCGTCTGATCCGCGTGCCCGAATTTGCGAGGCATGGAGATTTCCAATTATTGACAGCTATGCCGGAGCGGCCGATGAGGACAGTCATGCCTTCAACAAGGTCACGTTTGTCTATCCCGCCGATGTCGCCGAGGCGCCCGATCAAGTTGGCGTAACCGGCACCTTCGCAAATCTGTATGAGCTCATTCCGCTTGCGCCGGTTCGCTTTCTTGATGCGCCAACCGGTTACTTCGCGGTCTCGCTGAGAATTCCAAAGGGCCGGGCTTATCGCTACAAGTTCATTGTGGGCGGCAAGGCCGTGCTGGACCCGGTTAACCCGCAGCAAGTCCGCGAGGCCAACGGTCACGCATGGTCGCGATTTTTTACCCACCTCTACACTCAACCGCTTTCGTTTGAATCCTGGGAACTTTCGATACTCGAGCGGCTGGTCGATCACATCATGCCCTTCCGCACAAAAGAGGGCCAGGATTTTCTCCAGTTTTTTTATCGCCAGCTCGACCAGCAGCAAAAAGAACAGCAATACGTGCTTTCGTACCGTCTCGATCAGTCCATAGGGATCGTCAATTTCATAGACAACCTCGTCGCCCGCGAGGAACGGCATCATCTCATCGATTACAAGATCTGCCTGAGCATGATCGCGGGCATCATTCGGAAGCGAAGACCGGGAATCGAGCCCGCCAGGGCTAGCAAGGAGATTTTTATCGATCTCTATGGAGAAATGGCGTCCGGCAACGTAATGGACTGGGATACCTCGAAATATAACGATCCCGCCTATTTCCTGCAGATGCTGCGGCGTCATGCGTTCACCGGCGCCTTCTCGCACCCAAAATACGGGGGAAACGCGAGCGCGCTGGGGTGGCGCTACCTTGCCGATCGCTTCAGAGATGCAAAGGGGGCGACATTGTTCGACTGGGGGCGCGCCATCGAGCAGCCTCTGGGAACCAACCCGGACTATCATGGATAACCTATGGCGGCAAAGCTCGACTTTGATGTAATCGTTATCGGGAGCGGCGCCGGAGGGGCGCCAATAGCGCATGAACTTGCCCGGCAGCAGAAGTCCGTGCTCGTTCTGGAGAAAGGGCCGCTTTTTCTTTCACAATCACAAGCCACGGACGGGCTGAGCGACTTCAAGCGCGATGAGCTTTATGCTTATGGGGCCGAGAAGCGCCTGACCCACCCGCAAGTGGAAAATAGGCAGGCCGCCTTTTTCTCCAGCCATGTCGAACCCGACATCAACGACGAACCGCATATTTATCGCGACGCAAACGGGAAGGACCGCGCAACCATCGAGGGCTACACCGCTCAGGTCATCGGCGGGGGAACCCAGATTTATGGCGGCGTTTCGCTGCGTTTCACCGAGCGTGATCTCATGCTCCGGACCTTCAACGCCGGGCGAACGGACATGGCCGGGACCGATCCCGCCGGGGATATCGAACGCGAGGCCCGCGACTGGCCGCTTCCCTATGTGGAACTGGAGAAATACTATTGCAAGGCGGAGAAGCTGGTGGGGATCAATGGCGAGCAGGGCAACCAGCTCAAGCCTTTCACGCAAAAAGATACCTACCAGAGGCCGCTGGCGCCCAACTCGATCAGCCGCTACGCCTACGACGGAATGTTGTACACAGGCAAGGGAAAGGGGCCCGGCGGCTCGGATGTGCTGCCTTATCGCACACCCCTGGCAGTCATCACCGAAGACCATGCTCCCAGCGGACGGACGATCATTTCCGTGCCGGACGACATCAAGACCAGTTATGTCAACCGTTTCGGCGATCCTCTCGGCTTTAAGTCCAGCACCTGGAATGCCCTGCTGGCCCCCATTCGCAATGCGCCCAACCTGAGCATTCATACCAATTGCACCGTGATCCAACTCGCGAGCGATGGCACCCGCGTAACCGAAGTCCGCTATATCGACCCCTCCGGCCAGGAGCGGCTGGCCAGAGGAAAAATTGTGGTGGTGGCGTGCTCCGCCATCGAATCGATCCGGCTGCTCAAGCTCTCTGCCGGGCTCGATTCCACCGGTTTTGGCCGGATTCTCGATCAGCAGAACGATCTGCTGGGGAAATATTTCCTGACTCATGCGTTTGGCGGCGCCAGTTCCGTCATGCCGGAGCGGTCGGACAAGACCCGATCGCTGGATGCGGACTGGGCGACGGATTACTGCGCCACGGACGATTTCCTCAAAGCCATGCGCCTCTGGGCCGGCGCGGTAGTCTACAACAATACCTCGGACCAGGCGCTCCCGCTCGCGCTTGGGCGCACCCATTCGGCAACGGACCTGGATACGTTGTGGCATGGGTTCGCGAACGATTTCGGCCTTATCGGGCAAGGCATGGTGGATTTCATCGATAACGACATGGGGCGAGGCCTCTCGGTAAGCTTCATGGCCAACCAGGTGCCACAAAAGGATAACCGAATCGAGTTGCATCCGACGGTAAAAGATAAGTGGAACCGGCCGGTGGCCTATATCATCAAGAACTGGCACAGCCATGATAAATACCTGATGGATACGCTTGCCTTGGAGTGCGCCAATATCTTGCGCGCGGGCGGCAATGCCACCCATGACTACCCGATTCGGGGGTTTGGCGGGGTTTATAATGGGGAAAATGGCATTGCACGCATTGCCAATCATATCCTCGGCGGCGCCAGGTTCGGCTCGGACCCGCGCGATTCGGTGCTCGATCCCGACTGCCGCGTATGGGGTTTCGATAATCTGTACGTGACCGATGGCGCATTCATGCCGACTTCCGGGGGGGCGAATCCGACGCTCACGATCGAGGCAAACGCATTCCGTGTCGCGGACAAAATAGGAGGGCGACTATGAGCAACGGCACGGACGACCAGCCCGAGGCCCAGGGCCCGGGCGCGATCGCGACTGCGGAACGGGTGACGCCGCACGCGGAGTCCTTCAAGTCGGCGTTCACCGACGTCTATAACGAGATCTTCAAGGTCGTCTTTTTTCCCGACCGCATCTACCACGAGCGCTTCCTGAATGCGACGCGGAGCCCGCGCTACCGCTATAACGTGCGGGAGGTCCGCAGCTACCTGGATATCACGGCAATGAAAAGCCAGGTCTATCTTGACGGCAAGCTCATCGGCAACGTTCTGCGGATCGAGTACGGAGCAAGCCGGCTGGTCGAGCAGATGCGGGAGAAGCGGCGCTTCCTCCAGGACGGGCTGGTCATGTGGATGCAGCCGCTTCCCGATGGCGTCCCCAATCCGCCGCAGGCCAGAGTGAGGCTGGCATACGATATCTGGACCCATGTCTTCCAGGTGGAGATCTGGGAGAAGCTGGAAGCGCCGGAAGGGATGACCCATGCCTTTTCGGTGCTGGATC